>NZ_JBNXVR010000066.1:0-22860 GCF_050565595.1 Leptolyngbya sp. AN02str
GCTTTCTAGGTTCGGTCGCAAGTCTCGCGCTCGCCTCACTTTCGCTCGGCACCGCCTCGACCGCTTTACTAATATAACTACCTCCACCTTATCTCGTCAAGCAATTTCTGCAGAAAAACTGAAATGCTTTGTAAGCCTTGCACACAATGGGTTGCGGGGTTGATTTTACGAGCGTAATTTTTTTTACTCACAAAACCTTTTCAGCTCAATTTGCTAATCCGCAAAGGTCAGCCAGAGCTACCACTATATTTTTAGCTGTTGAACTATTAGTTGCTTAAGCAAAGTCTTCAGCCAAAGCTAAGCAGCGAGATTCATTGTCGGTTAATTCTCAGAACACAGTGAGTAGTTGGTCATCAACTGTTTTATAAACTGTTTAGCTCATTGTTCTATGGACTGATGGCTTCAGCTTAAGCTGAAGTATTGTCTTGGGAAGAAGAACTATCCGTAGAGAATCATTATTTCTACTTGGCTTTAGCCTTTAGCTTGAGGAGAAGCTGCTTCTGGTGTAGGTTGTGGCGATCGGACAGCATCCTGTGCGGATATGCCCTCACCCTGCATCCCGAACCGCCACAGAACCGCTGCAGCCTCAGCTCGAGTTACCGTTGCCTTTGGTTGAAATAGAGTGGTGAACCCAAAAGCTCGACGAATATTCGCCAAATCGGAGTTTTGATAATCAGCCAGTACTGCTTTCAAGGCTTTGGGCTCAATCTGTGCTGCATCCTGAAAGCCCCAGGTTTGTTGCACTGCATCGACACTGGCCTCTGGAAGCGATCGCCGCATATCCAGTGGCACCTTCCACAACAACAATTCTTCCCGCGTCAACGGCGCATCGGGTCGAAACGCCACCGTTGTTGTATTGCCCGATAACGGACTAGGGATGATTCCTGCATTGGCCAGCCCTTGAATTTCAGCAAAATCGGGATCCGATGCAGGCACATCCTGAAACGCGGGCTGTGACGACTCTACAGCTGTTCGAATTTGCTTATCTGGCTGAGTGGCATAGATTCGATTATTCGCTGCTAGTAACCAACGAGCATACGTCCGTCGCATCACTGGCTCATTTGGGTTAAACTCACTGCCTTCATCCAGCACACCTAGTGCCGCTAAATCCGACAGGTATGGTCGTAGCTGCTCAGGTGCCTCTGCTACATCGCCATAGCGCTGACCTGCCGACGTAATGGGCGACGGTTCTACATTTGATGGGCTGGGATTGATTTCAGATACCAAGTCCCCTGTGGTCTGGTAACTCAGCGTGAACTCTGTTGTCGTTAATTGAGGGCTAGCAGCATCGGTCGTAGCATTGGCTGCATCAGCATTTGAGTTCGATGCAGAACGACTATCATCCGAAAGTTGAGACGTTGCGATCGCCGTTGGTGTAGCCTCATTCGAGCTTGCATCGTTATTCGAAAAAGTGATGCGAACCTGTAGCGATTCCTGCAATGCAACGAGTTCATCATTTGCAGAAGGCTGCACCTGCCAGCGATTTTGCTGAAACTGCTGCTGATAAAATTGCTGCACCTGCTCCGCAGAGTCTCGTGTTTGCCAACGAGTCACCACTTCTGGGCTACCCACGGCACCCGCATCTTCCGATGCTACAGCTTGCTCAACTAGCGTTACTGATTGCAAGGCCGCCCCAGGATATTGGGGAATCACACTGGGAAAATCAGGCGGCAAAGAGGCTCTGGCCTCTAAGCCAGACCCTGGTTGCAAAGCTGGATCTGGGGCGAGCGATCGCTCCAGCGACTCTCGTGACAATCCAGAACAAGCCGTTAGGGGTAATGTAGCAGCGAACAAAAGGCCCACTACCGCAGCAAATCGACGAACGACCACACGCATTAGCTCGAAATCAGCAATACCACGCTAGCGCAAAAGGAGGGAGTAGGGAGCAGGGAGTGGGCAGTAGGGGAAGGGGCTAGGGGCTAGGATTGAGGGACTAATGGGAAAACCAGAGCCTGCGGCTCGTAGTTCGGCTACTCCCGATTCCCAAATCCCGACTCCCTCTCCTCCCCTAGCCTCCAGTCCCTAACTTCTAAACCCTTACACCTTGGGCTTTTCTACCTTGGCAATGTGTAGTTCCTTGAGTTGCTTGTCGTCCACATCGTTGGGGGCGTTGGTGAGCAGACAGCGAGCTTGTTGGGTTTTGGGGAAGGCGATCGCATCTCGAATCGACTCTTCACCTGCTAGCAGCATGACGAGGCGATCCAGACCGTAGGCGATGCCACCATGGGGTGGCGTGCCAAACTCGAATGCTTCGAGGAGGAAGCCAAATTTGTTTTGGGCTTCTTCTTCGGACAAGCCAATCGTTTCGAAGACTTGTTGTTGCAAGTCGGGTTGGTAAATCCGTAGGCTGCCGCCGCCCACTTCAAAGCCGTTATACACCAGGTCATAAGCCTGGGCGCGAGCTGTCTTCAGGTCGTGAGCATCTTCGGGATAGGGTGCGGTGAAGGGATGGTGCAAGGCTTCCAGCCGCTTCTCATCGGCATTCCATTCAAACATAGGGAATTCGACCACCCACAGCAGGTTCACCTTATCAGGATCAATAAGGCTCAGCTCCTTGGCAACAACCTGACGAAGGCGATCCAGCGTCTTGTTCACCGTAGCGGTATCGCCAGCGCCAAACAGCAGCAGGTGACCAGGCTGTGCACCAGTGCGGGTCAAGATTTCCTGCTTTTGCTCATCCGTCAGGTTGTCCTTGATGGCACCAATGGTGTCAATTTCGCCGCCTTCGCGAACACGAATGTAAGCTAGACCGCGAGCACCCGCTTCCGAGGCTTCCTTAAACAAATCTCCACCAGGTTTGATGCGCACGTTAGAAATGGCATCGTTGCCGCCGGGAATAGGCAGAATTTTCACAATGCCGCCTTGCTTCACCGCATCGGCAAAGACCTTGAAGCCCGTACCAGCCACCACATCCGACACGTCCACCAATTCCAGGCCATAGCGGGTATCGGGCTTGTCGCAACCATAGCGATTCATGGCTTCCGCGTAGGTCAACCGGGGAAAGGGACGCGGCAAATCAATGCCCTTCACCTGCTTGAAGATGTGGCAAACGAGTCGCTCGTTAAGATCCAGAATTTCTTCCTGGCTCATGAAGCTCATTTCCATGTCGAGCTGGGTGAATTCAGGCTGGCGATCGGCGCGCAGGTCTTCATCGCGGAAGCAGCGGGCGATCTGGTAATACCGATCAAATCCGGACACCATCAGGATTTGCTTAAACAGCTGGGGTGACTGTGGTAGTGCATAGAATTCCCCAGGGTTAACGCGGCTGGGCACCAAATAGTCTCGTGCGCCTTCGGGCGTGGAGCGAGTGAGGATGGGTGTTTCCAGCTCGATGAAGGCTTCTTCGTCTTCTAAGAAGCGACGGATGGATTTAACAACGGCATGGCGCAGTTGCAGGTTTCGGCTCATGCGATCGCGCCGCAGATCCAAATATCGATAGCGCAAACGCAAATCTTCGCGCACCGATTCTGATTCCGCAGTGGAAACCTGAAATGGCAACTGCTTGCGAACAGAATTCAGTAGTTCGATTTGGTCAGCGTAGATTTCAACTTCGCCTGTAGGCAGTTTGGGGTTGAGCGACTCGGGTGGACGACCTGTAACCCGGCCAGTGATTTTTACCACGTACTCATTCCGTAGCTTGTCGGCAGCTTCGTAGGAGTCGGGCGTGCGCTCTGGGTCGCTCACGATTTGAGCAATTCCTGAGCGATCGCGCACATCCAGAAAAATGACACCTCCGTGGTCGCGGCGACGATCGACCCAGCCATACAGAGTTACCGTTTCTCCAACGTGTTTGGCGCGTAGTTGACCGCAGTAGTGACTTCGCATGGCAGAAATGAGCAGTAGTAAATCGTGAATAGGATTTAAGAAAACCCTTTCATTATCCTGTATTGGCTGCATTCCTGAACGCTTTCCCAAAAAGTTGTGGGAAACAGGACACATGCACGTTTTGGGATCAATGAATCGTCAATAATATAGTTAACGAATAGTCACCTATCGGCAAAATCGCTATCACTTTACGCAAATGGTGACAAAAGGCTAAGCCGATACGCACTCAACCGAGAGATATGACCAGTGACGAGTTGATGAGGGTTTGCAGAGATGATCTGCCCAGTGCTATTGCAACGTGAGTTATGGATAAGCTGAAGTACCCATAGCAAGCGTTTGCACGCTAAGTGCGCTGGATTCAGGCTAGTTGAGTTTCAAAAAGGGGGTTATCTCCGCAATCACCTGGTCAGGTACTTCCAAATGGGGCAACACCCCCGCTTCGGGTATCACACAAAATTCTTGAATTGCGTTTGGATTCAGCAAGGCCAAACGTTTGCCAGTTTCTACCTTGCTAAACCAGGCGCGATCGCCCCACACCATTACTGTTGGCACCTTGAGCTGGGGCAAGTACAGGGCTAAGTCAAAACATAGGTCACCCCGCAACGAGGCCAGCGCACTGTATTGGGCATTTAGTTGCTGCGCAGAAGCCACATAGGCTGCCACAATGTCGTCGGTAATGCGATCGCCCTTGGCAAACAAAAAGCGTTGCATAAATGATCGCACTGCCAGAGCATTGGCAGCTCCCAAGGTGTAAAGCACCATATCAACACCCGGAATTCGCGCCACGAGGGACGATACACCATAACGGTAATCGGCCCCAAAGTCGCCATAGCCCGACGGACACACCAACACCAGCTGACGAAACAGCTCTGGCTGCCGTACCGCCAATTGCACAACTATTCCTGCCATCAGCGACGAGGCAAACACCGTAACCGGCTGTAACTTCAACGCCCGAATGAGTTCCTCAATGATCAGCAGATAATCGTCTACCTGATAGTCCCGCACCGGATGAGCCGACTGTCCCCAACCAATCAGATCTGGGGCAATCACCCGCACGCGATCGCCCAACTGTTGATACAACTGCGACCACTCATACGCCGAAGAGCCACCGCCCAAACTGTGCAAAAACAGCGCAGGCGAATTCTCCAAACCCACAAGGTTAGACACTTGTGTGTAATAGGCCATCACTCCCAAGGACGTGGCGATCGCCTGCTGGCAAAACCCCACAGGTTGGAATTGTTGCATACCTCTGATTGTTACTCGCGTCTAGTCCATCCCTGTTTTCACTGATTTAACCCTCAACTTAGCAGCCCTCAGTTTGTTCAGGCTTTGGCAGTCCATGTTTATCAGGCAAACTTTGGAGGATAACTTATACAAAAACCTACAAAAACCGTCGCTAGGCGGGACGAGGCGATGCTGCACCCTTCACTCGCATCTCTTAGCAGACCGTTAATCCATCCAGCCAATATCATTGCTGGTGAGCTGGGTAGATGGCGGTTCCGGAGAGATGGGACTTTGCAGCACCCGCCTTAGCTCTAGCGAGGTGGTGTGGGCACTAGACTCGGCTTTGCGAGTTGCTGGAGCCAGTGGAGCACTGTTTTTTTGAGCCGCAGGCTTTGCAGCTTCGGCCACTGGCGGCTTTTGTTCAGCTTTTTGCTCTGACAAACGCAGAATCATGGACTTTGCGTCGTCTAGCTCTTGCTTGAGCTTGGCCATGTCGCGAGTATCAGCCTGCAATGCTTTCACAGATGCAACCTGTTCAGCGAGTTCCTGCTCCAACCCTTCAACTTTTCGCTGTAGAATCGCCTCATTTTCCAGCGCTTTTTCCAGCGCCGCTTTTAGCTCATCAACCGAGTCAGCAGCGGAGGTAGCTGTATCGTCTGCTTGGGCAGAGGTGGTTGCTCTGCTAGCGGCTCTGGGAGACGTGGTCGTGGTTTTTGCAGTGGCGGTGGGTTGGGCCGCACTGGTCTTCGCCGTGGTTTTGGCGGTTGTGCCTCTGGCAGCAGCGCTCCGACTTCGAGCAGATGATTTTGTCGTTGCTTTGTCATTTTCGTCTGGCTTAGCTGCACCGTCGGCAGGCTTTTGCATGCCGCCCGCTTCTTCACGCAACACATCCGATAAGCGCCGTTTACTAGCCATTAGTTCCTCCAGTCTCGTTGAATTTCTTCTGCAACTCGGCGATAATCCGCCTCGGCTTCTCGTGCATTTTTTCCACGCCACTGCAACACCGACATCCCCTCTAGTGCGGCTCGCTCATGGGCTTTATATGCTCGGATAAAGGCGTTGCAGGCCGGAATTCCCAGTTCCATCAATGTATTTTGGGCTTCCAGCGCTTCGTTTAAGCTGCGGGGATCAACCCGGGTCAGCAGGACTCGATAGCTTGTTTGAGTCGGCATCACGGTCGATTTTACAGTTTCGATCAATGCGGCCAAGTCAATGGGAGCCGGCGGCGTTGGCAACACCAAATAATCGGCATTGGGCACCAATGTGAGCAAAACCTCTGAATCGAGGGCCGGTGGGGTATCTACCACTACTAGTGTGTAGTCTTTTTGCGATCGCAACGTTTTTAGGTGGCCTACATCGGTTGCCTGGGTAATGGCAAACTCCATTCCCTTGCGGCTGCGCTGTACCCACCACGACGCCGAACCTTGGGGATCGGCATCCACCAGTAAAACCCGATGCTTATCGGCCAAACTTGCAGCCAGGTTGACAGCAGTTGTGGTTTTACCAACTCCTCCCTTTCCATTCATCACCACCAGCACTTTGGGGGCGTTCGAGGCTGATTTCACCAGGCGTGTCCTTGCTCTATCCAACACGGTACCAATATTAGGCCAAATCTTTTGGGATGCACCGTTTACCTTATGGGCTGACTATACATCCTTGTGGGCAAGGCGTTGCCAAACCCACATGCAACTTGATACTTCGCTTGTTTGGGGGAAGCACAGCATCAGCCCAACCTGAGCTAAATAATTGATACACGTTGCGGCGCGATCGCTCCCATCATCATAAAGCTTCGATGAACGGCTACGCCGAAACGATAAAGCTTAGATTTAGCCACACACCATCTCCAAGATTTTACAGAGATTATTGAGTATCAGATATATATCCCTCTGTGAAATTACACCGGAAATTCCACGGAGAGATGTTCTTAGTGTTGGTTCCCTAGACTTTTCTCTTCGGTTATTACCCTACTCCGCCCTATGAAACGCACATCTCAATCCATGGTCAAAGTTTCAGGATTCAAGCTCCTAGAGATTGGAGCTACTGTTGTGGTTTGGGCCGCTTTTCTGTTTTTGCTCAAGTCGGCTGTTCAGCGTGCTCCAGTTGACCAAACAGCTTCTGTTTCAACCCCTCCCGTGCTGGATACTACCTATTAGGGCTGATTTCTGTTGACCCCGATCTAGCCGCGATCGCCATCTGTTGCAGTCTAAGCCTTGCTCCCAAAGCCAATCCCAGCCGACAACCAGCAGGGGTATGAGGGGTGAGACCAGCCACCCCACTGCTTTAAGAGTGCTTTTAGAATTTTTGGAAAGTGCAAACGTTTGGCACACGTCTGCTGGGGGCATCATCATGAGCGATCGCGAGCAAAAGAGTTTGGTAGTTGAGTTGAAGCAAACAAACCACAAGCAACTACAGCCCAACCCTTTTACCACTTATCGAGATCCCGACACCGGGCGCTGGATGGTGGTTAAACCACTTTTACGGTAGGCATGGGCAACACCACCAAGTTTTTTTAGCATTTGGTGACTTGGCTAGAGTTTCTATTTCATATTCACAAGGCTTCCAGGTCTAGACTTGGAAGCCTTGTGTTTTGTCAACACAGAATCAAGCACCAATTCCAGAGGCGAATCAACTGTTTTGCGAGCAGAACTCGCAGTTGGTTGATTTTTTAAGCCCCCGTCAGTTCTGGATCAGCCGAAGCACCCATGGTTGCCGAAGCAACCCCACAAAAGATTCCACCAAATCCCAAGCGTGACACGAACCCTACCAGTTTGAGCGAGATCGCGTTCTAGATCGCATTGGGAAAGTAATGCCGTAAAACTGCTTCGTAGGCTTCATTGACCCGTTGGGCACGTTCTTTGCTACCGCCTGCGTCGGGGTGTGCAGTCTTCATGGCCTGTCGGTAGGCTTGCTTCAGCGTTTCTTGATTGATCGGCACAAAGGGGCCAATGTTGAGCACGGCTAAGTGATCGCTTAGGGAGTTGCCCGCGCGGGCCCCAGTCGCACTGTAATGCTGCGAGTTTTGGGAATGCTGTGACTGCTGGCTGTAGGTTTGCTGGCGGCCTCGTTCTTGCTGAGCCCGCTTGACTACTTGCTCCAAGCCTGCGATCGCCTCCTTTTCCCAGCCAAACAGCTTGAACACATCGGGATAACGAGGTGCGATCGCACTCAGCTTTTTCAACTCGGGTAGCCAGGAATATTGGGGATGGCTCACCATTTGCCATAGGGCTTCTGCAGCCGAGAATCCACCCAATTTGTAAATGTAGTAGCGATCGCCCGTTCGGGGATCAACATGCTGCCCAAATTGTTGCAACACATCTGCCCCGCTGTAGCCAACCCCATCCGGGCCATGTATGAAGGTATACAGTGCAGCCAGCATTGGCGACAGATTGCGCGCCCAGTCCAACTCGCACAGAGCCACCCAATCCGGCGTGTGAAAGAGCGGAGTTTCGACATTGGCATCGCGGTGGCTGGTGCTGTATTGCTCGTAGTCGCCCACCGTGCCCCATGTTTCTTGAATGCGCTGTAGCCACTCTGCCTCGGTTTGGGGTGCAGGCGGGTCTTCGGCCAACTCAACCTGCAATGCCAGTTGCTCGAGCTGCAGTTGCATCGCCTCCAATCGTTGCAGAATTGGTTGAATGAGTGGATCAACTGCTGCCGAAATTTGGCTGGCAACCTGCTGCGAAATCATTTGCGATAGCAAAGTTGTTTGGGCTTCGAGCAGCGATCGCACCTGCTGGGTTGTGGCGGATGCCGGTTCTGATAGAGATGGAGCAGCGGGAGTGGGCGCTTGGTGCATCAAAGCTTGCAGCCGCGTTTCGATCGCCCGTTGATGGTCGGTTAATTGCGTAAGCGTTTCGCTCAGTGCCCGAATTTGCTTGGCTATTTGCACAACCAGGTCTTCCTCAATGGGCAACGTAAGCTGGCCGAGGGGACGTGGCGTTTTGCGAGAATACAGCAGGCGATCGCCCTCAACAGGGCAGTAAATCAGTAAATCAGCTTCCAAATCCAACTCATCGCCAAAGGAGAGTGTGATTTCGCCGGGTTGGTAGGGATGCTTGCCATTGCGCCAATCATCGAGCAGCGACTTGCAAATGTTCACCAATGGAAACCCCGTCGATTGCCTCACCACCCGAGCCGCTGCTTTGGTTGCCCGCACATACAAGCCCGACAACTCGGCGATCGCCTCATCGAGGGTGGCCGCAGTCAGCGTATAGCTAGCCTTAAGGGACTTGGACTTCATGTCAGAAGAAGAGAGCGATGGTTTGCAGCCAAAAACAACGCAAATGATGAAGCCGGATGGTGCAGATAGGCGAGAGCTTCAAATCCGCAGAATCCAGATTCAATCAGGAATTGACAACAGAACCCAAAATCTGGCATATGCTGCCTTTCAAGCTCAGATAAGGCTGATACGAATTCTGTTGTCCAAAGTCTACAGTTTATTCCTGCTTGCCGTCACGGATGTTGCGCAACATGACCCGTTTCCGTGCCAAACCAGAGCATTCTCCCTCAGCCCGTCATCTCCCCTGCCACATCAGATGATACCCATGGATTCATGTCATGGATTCATGTCATGGATTGATGCCATGAGTTGATGCATGGGCATACCACTGCACGATCGCCCGCTTGCAAAGATAAGCACCGCGCCACCCTACGCCGGATGATAGTAAAACGCCACACCCAGCACAATGTACGTGGCTAACAGCAACGCCCCATCCAGCCAGTTCGATCGCCCACTCAAGCTAATGAGATTGGCAACAGTAATCGCAATCACGATCGCAATCACCTCAAACGGGTTGAAATTTAGATCCATCGGTTGGCCCATCCACTGGCCCACCAGCACCAGCACCGGAGCCACAAACAGCGCCACCAGCAAACTTGATCCCAGCGCGATCGACACCGTCAGATCCATATTGTTTTGCGTGGCAACCCGCACCGCCGTGACGTAACCCGCAATATCGCCCAACAGCGGCAGCAAAATCACCCCGGTAAACAGCGGCGTCAGGCCAAACGTATTGGTGACGGACTCTACCACTCCCACAAATAGATCCGACTCAATGGCAACCCCAAGGGTGCTCACAACCAGCACACCCACCCACATGCCGATGTGTGTGGGCTTTACCAGATTGGGATTGGGCTGGCTAATCATTCCCACGTCGTACAGGTAGCTGTGGGTTTTGAGCGAAAACAGCAGCGTCAGGCCATACACAATCATGAGCACAGCCGCCGCAATGATAGACAGGTTCGTAATGGCAACCGGATCAACTACTTGAGAAGTGTTGATCACGATAGTGGGAAGGGCGATCGCCGTCACCGCCAGAGCCATGGTTGGCGCACTCACCCGCACCACGATTTTTTGAAACTCTTGCTCTTTAAACTTCAGCCCACCCCAAAACATGGCTAACCCCAGCACCAGCAGCAAATCTCCCAAAATGCTGCCAGTAATGCTGGCTTTGACAATTTCTACTAATCCTTGCCGGAGCGCCACCAGCGCAATAATCAGTTCAGTTGCATTGCCAAATAGCGCGTTGAGCAAACCACCCACCGCAGGCCCCAACGCCAGCGCCAACTCCTCGGTAGCCGTACTCAGCCAAATCGCCAACGGAGCAATGGCGATCGCCGAGGTGATAAACACAACCAAATCACCCCAATGTAAGGCATCTGCCGCCACCGACAGAGGAATAAACAGCAAGAGAGGAAACGAAATATATTTCTTGAAATTCATAAAATACGATGGACAACCCATAGGCGCACAGACAATCCCAGGCGCAGAGTGGGGTCAAAAAGGTTACTAACTCTACCGTAAAGCCCAAGCTCAAAAGCGGAATGGCCCTTCCTGTAGAGATTGCTCAACGGCCTGCTCATTCGACCTCCAGCGCGAATCGCAGCTCAGCTTAGCCGCACCCATTCCATCCGGATAGGTTTACAGGCTGAACTTGCCCAAACCCTTATCCCAAATGAGCTAGGGCACATCATCCATTCACGGTTAAAGCCGCTCGTACACCGGGAGTGCACCCGCTTTGATGAACCAGAATCTAACATCCTGATGCATGAATTAACTCTAGAACTGTAGCTAGTTTTATGAACGTTCTGTGAAGAAATGACGAAGCGATCGCACCCAATCCACAGCCCAACCTTGCAACCCAGCCATCTACAAAACTCGGGTCAACCAAGAACAAAATTCAACCATGGGCCTCATTTCACCCATATCACCCCGAATTTCTTCTTTTTGGAGACACCTCAGCATTACTTCATAATTTCCGGCTTTTCCAAAGCAATGTGGGTACTCTGAAGCAATAGACCTAGAAGATAGGAGGGTATATGCCGCAAAATCGGCCAACGGTTTTAGTTACAGGCGGAGCCGGATACATTGGTTCCCATGCCGTTCTGTCACTTCAGCAAGCCGGGTATGACGTGGTCGTGCTCGACAACCTGGTCTACGGTCACCGCGATATTGTTGAAAACGTGTTGAAGACAGAACTAGTGGTTGGCGATACCAACGATCGTACCCTGCTGGATCAGCTCTTTGCATCGCGCGATTTTGCTGCGGTCATGCACTTTGCCGCTTATGCCTATGTGGGCGAGTCGGTGACAGAACCTGCCAAATACTACCGGAACAACGTAGTTGGCACGTTAACATTGCTCGAAGCCATGCTGGCAGCCAATATTAAATCCTTTGTGTTCTCTTCGACCTGTGCTACCTACGGCGTACCCGAGACGGTGCCCATTCCCGAAGATCATCCGCAGCGTCCTATCAATCCCTACGGCATGAGCAAACTCATGGTGGAGCACATCCTCAAAGACTTTAGCGCTGCCTACGATTTCAAGTCGGTTATTTTCCGATACTTCAATGCCGCAGGAGCGGACCCCGAAGGTCGCCTAGGCGAAGATCACAATCCCGAAACTCACCTAATTCCGCTGGTGCTACAAACCGCGCTGGGCGTGCGCGAACACATCAAAGTCTTTGGCACTGATTACGATACGCCCGACGGCACATGCATTCGCGATTACATTCACGTCACTGACCTGGCTTCGGCTCACGTCCTGGGGTTGGAATATTTGCTGAAGGGAGGCGACAGCACCATCTTTAACTTGGGGAATGGCAACGGCTTCTCGGTGAAAGAGGTGATTGATACGGCTCGCCAAGTGACGGGACGCGAGATTGCGGTTGTGGAGTGCGATCGCCGTCCTGGAGATCCCCCCGGGTTGGTTGGCAGTGGCGAAAAGGCGGTGCAGGTGCTGGGCTGGAAACCCCAATATGCAGATTTGGGCAACATTTTGACCCACGCCTGGAACTGGCACCAAACTCGCCACGGAAAGTAGGCGATCAGGCGGCGATCGCCCCAATTAGGCCCAAACAAGCTCATGAATCATCAAGAGGATTTTGCAACGGACATGTCCACGCAGAATCCTCTTGCAATATCTGGCATCGGCACACCCAGCACAACCCAACAAAAGGGTTGAAATCAGGCAGGCGACTCAGATTTCCAATGCCATGATGAAGGAGCCTATTGCCGATGGCCACACGGCATCATTATTATTCACCCAAGCAAAACTCAACATTTGATAGCAGCCCGTGAAATATTTTTTTCTCTCGGAAGGATGGGGAATTGGCCGCATTTGGGAACTGGGCGGCCTATGGAATGAAGCTGCATGGCGGCGTAGACCCCATATTTACCGCATGTCGCTTTGTATTTTTGAACGGGGCGATCGCCTGTGGCTGTACCGAGTCGAAGATGCCGTGCTCATGGTGGAAGTAAAGCCCCAATCGCCCGAAGCCGAGGCCGAAGCCAATACCATTGGCCAAGTTGTGCTCAAGCGGCTCATCACTGCCGAGCAAGTGATTGAGCGCCTGTCATCCCCCGACATTACGGTGGATAACGGCGCTCAGCTAGCCAACGAGACTGCTAAACCCAAACGCTAAACCCGAACGCTAAACTGGCACAGTAAATGAGCGCGATCGCCTTCTGAGCCCACAGCGTAACCTACCAGGGATTGCCAATCATCGTAAATGCAGCCCAATAGTAGGGATGAGCCAACGTTTGGCCCAGGATATCTCGCGAGCTTTCGGCTGGCAGAATCGTGCTGCCAACACTGCCCAACCCCTGCAAACGGCCCGACTCATCGACCGAGACCTCGCCTCGCGCCATCGCCAGTTGGGCCTGCCGCAATGCCTCTGCCTTAATGGGCGATGTGCGCAGACTATCGTAAAAGCGAGTCATGAGAGCGGCCGTGGCTGCATCGCTGACATACCACAGGCTAGCTACAGCCGATTTCACTCCGGTTTGCACTGCCAAGCCGGCAAATCCTAGCTCGGCCATGTCATCTCCCAGCGCCGTTCTACAGGCACTCAGCACCAACAGCTCCACAGGCGGATCATTCCACCCCAGCTGCTTGATTTCGTTGAGGCGCAAACGCTCATTCCACAGCTGAATGTAGGACTCGTCTAAACTGCCCGCCACAAAGTCGGCGTGAGTCGCCAAATGAATAATGCCAAACGGCTGTTCTTGGCGAACTGTGGTGAGGTTGTTGATGGTCGTTGTGTCATCAAGGAAAATGCGCCCCGGCCACAGCTTTAGCGCGAGGGTATTGAGTTCTAATGGAACAGCAGGCAGTGGGGTTTGTCCCTGAGTGCTGGCCGAAACCCCCATTGCCAACACTTGGGCATTGCGCACATCGACATAGCGAGTGTCGGTCAGGCTCAAACTGGGCATGAGGCCAATGCTAAAGCGCTCAATAACAAACTGTTTGCCATCGTGCATGGCCGCATAGGGGAGCGATCGCAACCCGGCTGCTGGCAAAAACACCAAGTTATCAATTTCGTACTGCGTCAGTTCTGCAATGAGCGGATCAACAAACCATTGGTAAAGCTGCTGCGACGAAGCGAGATAGCGGGTATTGCGAACGTTGCGCGGATTCGTAACCTGATTGCGAAACTCCTGGGCAACTTGCATCACTTGCTCACGGGTAACTCCAGGCACCCGTCGCCGAACCAGCCCGCCACGAGACGTGACCAGCACCAGTTCCAGCTCGTCGGTCGCGTTAGGAGTCACAACGGTACTCAGCAGATCGCCACCCGCTGGCAAAAAGCTGATGTAAATGAATGCGGGCTTCACACCCGTGGCCTGTTCAATTTCCTGGGCAATGTTTTGAGCATCATCCAAGGTCTTGAACTCGATGGGATCACCCAAGGGCGAAAACTCATCATTCAGCCCCTCCTCAAGCTGGGATGTTCGAGTATCAATTTGGCGCGATCGCCCACTCGGTTCTAGCAAGTCTGGAGGCGGATTCACATCTGGCCGATCCGGCACTGGCTCAACTGGTGGGTCGAACGGTGGCGGTGGCGGCGGTGGTGGCGGTGGCGGATTAATGGACACCGTAAACTCAACCGGAGTTGAAGTCGCCAATACAGGCACGTTGTTGTTGAGATCGCCAGCTTCTATCGTAAAAGCCGTAATCGGCTCCGTCGTTCCCGGAGCCGGAGTGAACACCAGCACATCCGTGCTCAACACCGTATCGCCAACCGCCAAGGGTACACCACCTCGCGTCAGCGTCCCTCCAAGTGCGATCGATGCAATTCGCACAACCGTCACATCCAAGTTCAGATCTGCCACCGAGAAACTCAGAACAAATGTTGCCGAATCACCCGGGTCAACCGAAGTCGATGTAGACCCAGCCAACAGCGTAGGAGCACTATTCACAGATTGAATCGTAATCCCAATCGCCCCTAAGGGCAGAGTCGCAGAGCCTCCAACAGGCAACACCGGAAAACTGCCCGCAGTTAGCTCCCCAGCACCTGTGTTGATGAAACCCACCGTACCATTCGTCAACGGGGAGGCCAAAGAAGCCACCTCAAAAGGAATATTCAACGGCCCACCCGCATGAGTAATGTCAACGATGCCGTCCCCATTGGCCCCCTCCGTCCAAATGCTGAACGGCGTTATCGATTCTGACGATGCATCAAAAATGAAGTCTGTGATGGCGACCAAATCTCCCCGTAGTACCACATTTCCAGCAATTCCATCCACGCTGGTGGTTTCGATACTGCCGATTACGAGGTTTCCATTCGTACTCTGCACGGTGACATCCCCGGCCCCGTAGCCTGCACCAGATGCATCCAGAGTACTAATATCCCCCGTGGTGATATCTCCATCTGCAATGAGCGTGACATCTCCACTTGGGTCAAACCCAAAACTTTCGGTTTCAATATCCCCAGTTGTAATGGTGAAGCTATCAATGTCTACAGCTCCTCCATCCGTAAAGATGCCAAAGATACTGACATTTCCTGACCCATCAATGGTCACATCGCCCGCATCGGTGCCAATGAATCCTGTGATAATGTCGCCACCCGTTGCGGTGAGAGAAAGATTGCCGCCTGTGGCGAAATTTCCAGTACTAATATCCTGCGTGTTGATGCTGGCTCCTGTCATTGTGACAGCGCCTCCAGCGGTTATAATCTCGCCCGTTGTGATGTTGCCACCCGTTGCAGTGAGTGAGATCAAGCCTCCAAGTGGGCCAATCGTGAGCGGCTCTGTGTCAATACCATTGGTGAGAATGCTGGCGGCAGATATGGTAAAGCTAGCCCCATTGGTAATGAAGTTGGTGAAGCCTGCGTTGAAGGCGCCGCCCGCCTCAAACGTGACAGAATCGGGTGGGCCTTCGCCATCGCCCACAAAATTCAGCGTGGGCACATCACTAAGGAATGTGATGTTGTTGGCAGCTTGCAAAATAATGTTGCCACCCTGGCTCGCAAGCGTTGTGGCATTGATGGTGATAGTTTGACCTGGAAAGTCACTCAATAAAATGTCGGGGAGTGCCGCAGTGACGGTGGCTGGGTCATCGGCTGCGGTAGAAATGATGATGTTTTCGGGATCGAGCAGGAGGGTGCCAAAGGCTCCATTGAAGGCGCTGACATCCACTTGTCCGTTAAAGCTTAGCGTTTGCTTACCCGACACTTCTACAAAGCCGCCGTTGCCACCATTGGGGCCTCCCGTCGCAGTAATGGTGCCATCAAAGACTGTTAAATCATCGGCCCATACAAACACATTGCCGCCATTGCCCGTTTGGGTGGCATTGGCCGATAGGGTTGAGCTGCTGTTGATGATGGTGCGGGTGGCGTTGAAGACATTGCCATTGCCCTGGTAGTCGCCCCCAATGCGCAGAGTGCCGCCTCCTGCGGGTGCATTGGCGGTGATGGTGGCATTCATCACTCCAATGCGATCGCCCAACACATTCACTTCTGGTGTACCCGCGGTGGGGGTAGAGGCGTTGATAGTTCCAGAGGCAATCGCCGTTCCCGCAGTGGTTGGAATCGTGAGTCCCGAGCCAGTTAGTTGCACCGAGCCATCCGGGTTTACCATGAGCCCAGTCGCACTGGTAACACTGCCGCCTGTCAGCAGTTGTGGCAGTGATTGAGGAGCCAGGGCGATCGGGTTGACATCTTCCGTGGCGGCGGCGGCAGAAGGCGTGCTCAAGCTATCCACTTCCAAACTAAGCAAGCTGCCCGTTTGGCTAATGCGCACTAGCGACGTGCCTGGTACTGCGGCCAGGGTAATGGTGCCATTGGGGGCTGTGAGGGTGCCCGTATTCACGGCAGTCCCACCCAGCAGCGTCAGGTTTTGGCCAGGATTCACCGTGAGGTTGCCAGCATTGATCAGGGCACCCGGTTGCGACAGGGTGAAGGCAAAGTTGCTGGGATTGCCCGTCAAGATGGAGTAGTCGTTGGCTCCGGCGGCACTAAACCAACCGTTGGTAAACCCAATGCCCGTAGCGGTTGTAGCAAAAAAGGAGGCGGGTAAATCGAGCTGCGCATTCGAACCAAAAATCACCCCCGCTGGGTTCATGAAAAAGAGGTTGGCATTGCCGTTGCTGACCCGCAGCAGTCCGTCAATGACCGAGGCATCGCCACCAACCACCCGCGTCAAAATGTTTTGCAGCGCCGGATTGGACTGGAAGTTAGCAATTTCGTTTTCGCTAATGCCAAACCGCTCAAAGCTATGGAATAGGTTGGCTCCGTTGCCAGATTGGCTGCCGCCTGTAATGGTATACGTGTTGCCGGTTTGGTTAACAGCGGAACCAGTACCATCCGCTGCTGGCAGAATAGATTGCGCTAGGGCAGCGGGTGCGATCGCCCCACCCATCGCACCGCTGAGGGTCAAGGTGAGTAACGCCGCGCCTGCCTGTTGCCAATGGGTCAACTGTCGCGCTTTTGGTAAAGAAGCCTGTCGCGGCTTGAGCGATACCCGCTCGCGCAAACGGCCATTGTGAACCTGAAGTTTGAGGTCTAGGACGTAGCGATCGCTCAATCCCCGTCGTTTCAGTGCCCGGTTCACCGCCTCATAGGATCCCCAAATTTGCTGCATTCGCCGGGATGACGACATACTGCCGGGGTGCGTGCGGTAGTAATACAGCGGCTCCTGTAGGTGATAAATTTCTGTAATTTCCGACAGCCGCAGACACAGATCGTAGTCATAGGCATACTCACAGCTAGCATCAATTCCACCCGCCTGCTCAAACACCGATCGCCGCATCAGGCGAAAGTGAAAGGTCATAAAGTCCAGCAGCAGCCGATCTTTGGAATAGGGAATGGTGCACCGTTGGCCCAAGCCCCGACAATGGCCCTCGGCATCGATATTCCAATGGTTGCTGTACACCATTCCCACGACGGGCTGTTGGTTGAGGACGGCGATCGTTCGCTCCAATGCAGTTGGGGCTAACAGGTCATCGCTATCGACCCAGCCGATGTATGGACCCGATGTTGCGGCAATGCTGGCTTTGCGGGCAGCGGTTTTTCCCAGATGAGGGGCGGCTACCACACGAATGCGCGCATCTTGCTGGGCGTATTGCTGGGCAATTTCGACTGAGCGATCGCTCGACCCATCATCCCAAATCAGCAGTTCAAAATTCCGATAGGTTTGGGCCAACACGCTGGCGATCGCCGCAGCCAAATAGCGCTCGCGGTTATAGCAAAGAATGACGACAGAAACAGGAGCCACCATAGCAAAACGCCTACCGCAACCATGATCAAAAGCCTGTCCACCAACTTACGCTAGGCCATTCCAAAATCCGCACAGGCGACACTAATCTTTAATGTTTCAGTGTGTAAAAGCAGGGGTAAAACCAGTCAGCCCCAGCACTTGGTGCAGCAGTGCCCATGAATTCGCCGACGCGATATCGCCAGAATGGGTGATTCCCCAGCCCATCCCATTTGCCAAGATGAGGGAAATTCTTAACAAATCTCCGAACAATCCCTACTTCGAGCAAGCCCTCCATTTGGCAGCACCAAACGTTATGACCACAGGCAAACAGCATATTTCATCTCGCTCCCGGCTGCTGGGTTTGGCTGGAGGTGCGATCGCGCTTGCCCTTTTGGGTGTCGGCATGGCTCGTATCCTAAATTTGGGACAGGCCAACCAAACTGCCGAAACTGAAGTCGTCACGACTCCCCAGCGAGTTGAAGTGGTGGCATTGGGTCGGGTAGAGCCTCGTGGCGAAGTGATTCGCCTGGGTGGGCCAAGCGGCGAGCGCATTCAGCGGCTAGATGTAAGTCAGGGAGATGATGTTCAGCGTGGAGCAGTGATTGCGGTGCTGGACAGCTATGACGAGCGCTTGGCCGAGCGCGATGTAGCCGCCGCCCAGCTCAGCGAAGCCCAACAGCAGCTTCGAGCGCAAACCTCCGTTGGCGAAGCCCAAATTCAAGAAGCCCAAACCCGATTACAGCAGGTAGAAGAGCCTTCCCAGTTTGAACTAGATGCCCAACAGGCCCGCGCTCGTGAGCTAGAAGCCTCGCTAGATTTGGCCAATCAAGATCTACAACGCAACCAGCGGCTCTATGCAGAAGGCGCCATATCTCGCCAAGAGCTGGATCGGCAAGAAACCCAAGTGCAGCAACTGCGAGAGCAGCTCAACAATGCGCAAGCCAGCCTTATTCGCCTAGAGCGATCGCTCCAGGCAGAGGCCCGCAACGCCCAGGCCCAGCTCCAATCTGAGCGGGCATCATTAACCCTGTCTCAGGTTCAGTCTGCCGTCGCGTCTGCCGAGCAAAACCTCAAGCTTGCCGAAGCCCGACTGGAGCGCACGTTAATTCGCGCCCCTCAGGATGGACGAATTTTGCGCATTCTTACCCACAGTGGCGAAACCATTGGCCAAGATGGTGGAGTGTTGGAAATGGGCGACACCAGCCAAATGTACGTCGTGGCCGAGGTGTACGAAAGCGACATTGGGCTGGTTGAACCGGGGCAACAAGCCACCATCACCAGTCGCAACAACGCGTTTGACCAAACCCTAACGGGAACCGTAGAACAGGTCGGCTGGCAAATTTTTAAAAATGACGTACTGGATGATGACCCCGCCGCGAATGCCGACGCCCGCGTTGTAGAGGTGAAGGTGCGGCTCAACCAGGGAGAAGCCGTCGCCAGCCTCACCAACTTACAGGTTGATGTGCGCATTGAGGTGAGGTAGCTCGATGAGAACTCCTCTGGCTTATCTAAATTTGGTGCATGAGCGCACACGGTTAATTGTGGCGATCGCAGGTGTGGCTTTTGCCGTCATTCTCGTGTTCATGAACCTGGGCTTTTTGGGATCTTTGGCCAAAACTGCCAGCTTGTTTTATCGGCAAATGAATGCTGATATTTTTCTAATCTCGCCGCAAGCCCTAGAAATTACCACAACGAAAGCTTTTCCAATTGAGCGCCTTTATCAGGCAGCCGGAGTCGCAGGCGTAGAGCGCACCATGCCCCTGTATATGGGTTATCTTCAGTGGCGCAATCCTGAAACGGGGAAGAGCCGAGGTATTTTCGCCTTTGGCTTTAACCTGAACGATCCAGCGTTTTTGCTGCCAGAGCTGCAAGACCCCACCAATTTGGCCATTCTGCGACAGCCCGATACAGTCTTCATTGACAAGTTTTCTCGGCCTGAGTACGGCCCACAAACCGCAGGTACCGAAACAGAAGTCGATCGCCGTCGGGTCGTCATTGGTGGGCAATATGCATTAGGTGGAGCCTTTGCTGCTGATGCCACGCTCATCATGAGCGACCAAAACTATCGTCGCTATTTTGATCCGATTCCACTCCGACTGGTGAACCTGGGTCTGGTCAAGCTAGAGCCAGGTGCCGATCTAGAAGTTGTGTTGGCAAAATTGCGGCAGGTCTTGCCCGCAGATGTGCGCGTATTAGGCATCGAAGACATGATCAAGAGCGATCGCGACTATTGGATTGGCACAACCTCTACCGGCTTTATCTTTGGTTTAGGGGTGGCCGTGTCTTGCGTGGTAGGCGTGGTGATTGTGTACCAAATTTTGTACACCGATATTTCCAGCCACATGAAGCAATACGCCACGCTCAAGGCCATGGGCTACCGCAGCCGCTATCTCTTCGTGACGGTGCTTCAGGAAGCAGTGATTTTGTCGGTGATGGGCTATATTCCGGGCTTCATCGTTTCGCTAGGGCTGTATGAACTCACGACTCAAGCCACGAGCGGTGGTTTGCCCATTTCCATGGAGTTGGGGCGGGCGATCGCCGTGTTTGTGCTCACCATGGCCATGTGTTCCCTGTCAGGTCTCATTTCCGTGAACAAGGTCGTCTCGGCCGATCCTGCCGATGTGTTCTCATGAAACGCCTACGTACTCCCCTAGCCTGGTTCAATCTCACCTACGAGCGGCGACGGTTGCTCACCGCCTTAGCAGGTGTATCATTTGCCGTGCTGCTCATGTTTATGTTTCGCGGCTTTCAAAACGCACTATTTGACAGCCAGGTACAGCTGCTCCAGCAGCTCAACGGCGAAATTGTCATGGTCAGCCAAATTAAATATTCCATGTTTATTCCCGAGCAGTTTGCCCGACGACGGCTGTACCAGGCTCAAGCCTTTGCAGGCGTTGAAAATGCCTATGCGTTTTACATCACCACGGGCAACTGGAAAAATCCAGTGACAAAGGAGGTGCGCCCCCTACGGGTATTGGCGTTCAACCCTGACGAACCCGTGCTACCCCTACCGGGAATTTTGGCCAATCGCGATGCCTTAAAGCTGCCATGGACGGTATTGATTGACGATCAATCCCGCGATGAAGTAGGCCCCACTGAACCCGGCATCGAAACCGAGCTGGCAGAAAAGCGGGTGCGCTTGGTCGGCACCTACAGCCTGGGCACCGATTTCGCTTCGGGCAATGGCAACGTGGTCATGAGCGATCAAAACTTTTTGCGGTTTTTCTCCAATTTGGGGCCAGATGAAGATAGTCGCGACCTCAGCACGGTGGATATTGGCCTCTTGAAACTGGCTGCTGGTAGCAACCCCGTGGCGATCGCCCGCACCCTGCGCCAACAGTTGCCCAACGACATCTCTATCTACACCAAAGATGAGTTTGTCGATGTAGAGCTCACCTATTGGCGCGAAAACACGGCGATCGGCTTCGTCTTTACCTTGCTTACCACCATGAGCTTTGCGGTGGGCGTCATCCTGGTCTACCAAATTCTGTACACCGACATCTCCGACCACTGGAAGGAATACGCCACGCTCAAGGCCATGGGCTACACCAATCGTTATTTGTTGGGAGTAGTCGTCCAGGGTGCTCTCATTCTGGGTATTTTGGGCTTTGTCCCAGGCTACCTCATCAGCCTAATTCTGTATCGCCTCACAGCCAGCACCACCGGACTCCTCATGCAAATGACGCTGGGCCGCAGCCTCAACCTGCTCATCGCCACCCTGTTGATGTGCCTCATTTCTGGGGCGATCGCCGTTCGCAAAGTCCAGGCCGCCGATCCCGCCGAGGTATTCGGTTCCTAGTTTCGATTCGTACAATAGGAATTATGATGAGCAACGCCGCCACGACTCCAGACAACCCCATCCCATCCTCCACAACACAAGCCGAGGGTGATTGGGCGGTGCACGTTCAAAGCCTTAACTTTTTCTTTGGCCAAGGCGAGCTACGCAAACAGGTCCTGTTTAACATCAACCTCCAATTGCCCAAAGGCCAAATCGTCATTATGACCGGGCCATCTGGTTCCGGCAAAACAACCTTGCTTACTCTCATCGGAGCGTTACGCACCGTCCGCGACGGCAGCTTAAAGGTACTCGGCCGCGAAATTGTGGGCATGAGCCGCCCCCAACTGGTGAACGTACGGCGCAACATTGGGTTCATTTTTCAGGCACATAATCTATTTGAGTCCTTGTCCGCCTCACAAAATGTAGAAATGGCGGTGGAACTCACCCGCGACTGGGCCGAAAAGCGCCGCCGTGCCGTCGAGATTTTGACCCAGCTCGGTCTAGCCGAACGGGTAGACTACAAGCCCAAAGCTCTATCGGGAGGTCAAAAACAACGGGTGGCGATCGCCCGTGCCCTCGTCAACCAACCACCCCTTATCCTGGCCGACGAACCCACCGCCGCCCTCGACAAAAAATCGGGGCGCGACGTTGTTACCCTCATGCAGCACCTCGCCAAAGAACAAGGCCGCACCATCCTCATGGTCACCCACGACAATCGCATCCTCGACGTAGCCGATCGCATCATCACCATGGTGGATGGCCATTTAGAATCCGACGAAAACCTAACTCAATTTGAAGCCAATCACGATCCCACTCATCTAGAACACCGCATGTTCATCATGTAGAGCAAACAAGAGAACCGCTAAACAAGTCCGCATTTTATAAATCGCCTTCAATCGGCATGAGGCATACAGTTCCGGTTGTTTGTGGTGGATACAATTTTTTTTGAGATCAAGGGGGTTTACAAGAAGGGATGGGAGTTGATATAGTGGCAAAGCGCTCGAAGAACGGCCCACATATACAGCGCCCTAAGAGCAGCCCAAGCGCTATAGATGGTGT
>NZ_JBNXVR010000011.1:0-170991 GCF_050565595.1 Leptolyngbya sp. AN02str
GATAGTTGGTGGGTAGCTGCCTGCAAAAATAGCTCGATGCCAGGGCTCTTTTCTAAACAAACAGAGGGAGAGAGGAATGACAGTTCATTGTCACTCTTCTCTCCCTCTCCCTTTGGGACTCGTATTTCCAACGTCCCGATCGGCTCTGCTCTCACACCACATAGAATCCGATCGCCTGTCGTAAGCTGTGCTTTCGGATGAGTAAGTGTTGAGCAATGCTTCTGCTCTCCCTCCGGCATTGTTGAGGTAAATCGCCATAACCTGTCAACGCGTTCGACGAGGAATGAGTGGGGTGACACTCAGTTCTTATAACGTGGTGTCTTTGCAACACAATTGCAACAAGTCCGTATAAAAGCTGAAGCCAATTTAGGCTGAACTATTTCTTTCTCTCGTTGCAGTGAACTCCGTTTGGGAACACTATAGAAGTAAGGGCTAATATATGTAGCCTACTGGTTGAGTTCTGGCTTTGCTTATGAACGCACCGAGACTTGCTATTCAACGTGCAAATGATTGCTTTCGAAAAGCCGATTATGCCCGTTGGCACCGTCAGCAGAGCAAGATGCATATTTTGCGATCGCAGCTTGGGTTTACAGATGCCCCGAGTGGTCGTCCATCGACCTGTCAAGATTGCCGTCACTATCACGGCATTGCCTATGGTTATGGTCATCAACGAGCGGTTTTAATCTGCGGATTTCATCCCCACGGGTGGCAAGGTGAGCAATGCCCTGACTGGCAGTTTACGAGTAGCCTGGAACAATCACCTGAGAACCCTTAGCGAACAGAGCAGCCAAATGGGACAATAAATAGGAATGCTTTCGGAAACCTCACGATGTTGAAGCGAATTGCTGCGATTCTGCTTATTGTTTTCAGCCTTTCATTGCAAAGCTGTGTCTCAACAGTTGCAGGGCTCAAAAGCTTTGTTGATAGCTACGACGGTTATCAATTTCTCTATCCCAATGGCTGGGTTCCGGTTCAAGTATCCAGTGGCCCAGATGTGGTGTTGCATGATCTTATCGAGGAGACCGAAAACGTTAGCGTGGTGATTAGCCCAGTTCCCGAGGGAAAAACGCTGGCTGAAATTGGCACCCCCAGCGAAGTGGGATATAAACTCTCCAAAAATGCGATCGCCCCACCAGATTCGGGTCGTACTGCCGAGTTGGTGAATGCTGAAGCTCACGAAGCGGGTGACAAAACGTTTTACATCTTAGAATATGCCGTGAAATTGCCCAACCAAGACCGCCACAATCTTGCCAGCGTTATCGTGCGTCGCGGACAGTTGTTTACTCTTAATCTCTCTACATCCGAGGTTCGCTGGCAAAAGGCTGAGCCTCTGTTCCGCCAAGTCGTCGATTCTTTTGACGTGTACTAGATAGACGTTACTTCGGGATGGATGGGCTGAAGCACCTTTTTAAAAGCCCTGAACTAACACTGACGTTTGCTAAACGTTTGTTTGATTAAGCCGATTGATTCGATCCCATGTAAAACTTGCTGTTTGAAGCCCAAATCTTTGTGCAATTCTGCCGCGCAACGCTTTATGCGTAAAACCCATTGAATAAACTCTAAAAAGACTGTGTATTAAATTGCACAGTCTTTTTAGAGTTTATTCAGATTGCGCATAGGACACGCACCCTGTTAGCCTATCACGTTTGCCTGCTCTCCCCGACTCACAGGTGGCAAAGTCTGATTAGAACTGCGAACCGCACGGAACATCCCAAAACGGCACAACCCAGCGCCAAACGCCAGACGCATCAACAAAATTGTCGGCACTTCTCGTAGCGATTTAATAAAACCAGAGAAACCAAACTTAACCAATCCACGAGGCCGCACAATGCCCTGCCAAATGGAATCTAGCCACGATGGAAGAGTTTGCTCTGTCCAATCTGCGGTGATGACCCTGCCCTCGGCTAACCCCGTAGCTTCCAGCTGCTCTGCAAACCCTTCGATGCTAGAAAATGCAGGGTGCGACCACTGATCCAGAAGCTGCTTCATGACGGGCTTTTCCCAAAAGTTCAACGGCTTTTGGCGATCGTCGCGTTGGTTCCAATCGGCCACAACCAAAATACCGCCTGGCTTCAGTACGCGCAGTAGCTCCTGCGCAAAGGTGGCCTTGTCGGGCATGTGTGGCCCTGCCTCAACTGACCAAACCACGTCAAAACTCTCGTCGGGAAACGACAGAGCCATCGCATCATCCACCCGAAACTTTGCGTTAACGTCGGGGGGAGTGAGTTCTTGTGCTCGTTTCACCTGCTGAGGGCTAATTGTAATGCCAGTGACATCAAAGCCATAGTCGCGAGCCAAAATACGGCTACTGCCTCCAATGCCGCAGCCTACATCCAGCACGGTGGTTCCGGCAGGCAAGTGATTCAATCCGCCCCAGCGCACCATTTCATGCACAAAGTCTGCTTTGGCAGCCAAAAAGTCTTTGCGGCGCGGCGGCGATCCGTAATACCCCAAGTGAATGTGCTCTCCCCAATAAAACTCTAAGATGCCGTCTTCAGTCCATTCGTCGTAAGAATGAGCGACGGAATCGGAAGATTGGTAGCGGCGAGCGGTAAGAAGGTAGAGTGCAAGCCCTACAACAATTAGTGCTAAAGCTATTCCGAGCGCAGCAAACAACACGTTCATCCAACTAAATCCCCATTCTTTGCGATAACCATTGCTCCTAACCGGGTAATTTGGCAGGCATGGTTCTCCCTCCAGAATAAGATGAATTGCTGAATGGTGCTGAGTGTGAGCAATTGAATGCTGAGATGAGGGACTGAGGTGGGATGCGATCGCACTGATTAAATGACCGTGGCGACCGTGGCTCTGGCCTTGTGTCAGCTTTTGTAGCAAAGACATACCAAAATTGGCTGGATGCATGCATCCAGCCCGTTACCTTGAGGAATGTTTAACTGGTAAATTCGACTACACCAGGGCTGACTCACGTTTATGGTGGATAGGGTGCGTCGCATCCTATCCACCATAAAAACACACTAGGTTTAGTTGGTTCGCGTCAGCTCTATTCACATTAAGTGAGCGAATCTAGGTAATCGCGAACACGATTGCGGCGCTTGGGCTGACGTAGTTTTTGCAGAGCCTTGGCTTCAATTTGCCGAACCCGCTCGCGCGAGAGATCAAGGGCGCGACCAATTTCAGCGAGGGAATAGGGATGACCATTACCTAGCCCAAATCGCATTTGAATGACATCGCGCTCGCGGCTTGTTAGGTCGGTGAGCAACTGCTGCAAATCGCGGGCTAACGATTCACGCATCAGTAGCTCTTCAGGAGATGCGCCTTCTTCGGGCAGCAAGTCACCTAGCTCGGTATCGCGCTCTTTACCCACTTTTGTTTCTAACGAAACGGAGCGAGGAACCCGCAGCAATACTTCGCGCACCTGAGGCGGAGTCATATCTAGCTCAACTGCAATGTCCTCAATCGTGGCTGTGCGGCCTTTTTCTTGGGAAACCTTACGCTGGGCTTTTTTGATTTTGTTCAGCTTTTCGGTGATGTGGACGGGGAGGCGAATGGTGCGGCTTTGGGTGGCGATCGCCCGAGTAATGCCTTGTCGAATCCACCAGTAAGCATAGGTGCTGAATCGGTAACCCTTCGTTGGGTCAAATTTTTCGACCGCACGCTCTAAACCCAGCGTACCTTCCTGAATCAAATCCAGCAACTCTAGGCCCCGGTTTTGATACTTTTTGGCAACGGAGACGACCAGCCGCAGGTTTGCCTTGATCATGTGATCTTTCGCGGCAACCCCTTCCGACTGAATTTGGTCTAGCTCTTCAACTGTTTTTTCAGCCAGTTCTGCCCAGCAGCGCTTGCCTTCTGCTAGGGTCGGCTTCAAATCCACCACATCAATACCGGCTGCTGTTGCCCAACGCTCCAACGAGGGACGATGCCCCAGAAGCGAGGCGAGGCGATCGTGGGCATCCATTAAATTGACGTAGCGCTGCATGGTCACGTTGCCCTTTTCGGCAGCTTTGTGGCATAGCTCTAATAGAGCCATGTAGCGCTGTACTCGCTGGGCCTCGGTAACTTCTTCGTCTCGGCCCAACAGGCGAACTCGCCCAATTTCTTGAAGGTAGAGTCTTACGAGGTCCGTGGTACGGCGTGTTCCAGCCTTGGCCAATGGTTCTATCGCAGAATCATCAACGTCCAAGCTCGCTAAATCCTGCTCCATATTGTCAAATCCGGCGTTTTCCGCCTGAAGTGCAAATGCGTTTGAGGAGTCGTCGTATTCAGCTTCAGCGTAAAAAGGTCTTGCTGGCATAGTCTCGTCTCAGTTGCTCCAGATAACAGGGGGCTGGCCAAGTCCTGCATGTGATTAGTATTCCCGAATCACAGAACTAACTCATCAGACTGATGAAGAATATTCGAGTTCCTGGCAAGGGAACCTTTCTGCCTTCGGAGGTATTCTCGATTGGCATCAGGTAATTAAGTGTTCAGCATGCACCCGTAAAATTACGCAGCACTGAGCTAAAAGAAAGCTTTTGCGTGTGTAATAACCTGTTCTACATTGCCCTCGAAGCAAATTCCTGAAGAGAAGCTTGAATCTTAAAATTCTTTGCATTAAGTTCTTGTAAAGCGCAAGCGATCGCCTGTTTTAGTGATGAGAGGATCTGAAGTTAGTCGTTGCCCTGAGTGGAGGAACTGCTATACAGCGTGTGGTAGCAAGGCAATTTCGTTTTGCACAGCCTAAACGGCGTTGTATCATTTTTTATAGTTGCTTCGGCAATTTTCGATCGTGTCCTGCTGACAGTTTTTGTGACCTAGGGGTGTGATAGTAATTAGAATTCACGCATCACTTTAAACTGTTGGTTTGACCTGTTTATTGCAATTCGAAGCGTGATATTGAATTTCATCCATAGGAACGGCATGGCGAATCAACGGTTCTGGGCTTGAACAAGGGCTTCGATCGGGAGCGAATGGGACGGGATAAACGTAGGCCTGCTGTACCCCAGATAGCGCTTCTTATGGAATCTATTGATGCGTGAAATACGCTTATAAGGTTGTGCTGTTGGATGATGAGTGGAATTCAATTATGGAGTGTGAACCTGACATAGATTGCTGTTGGCAGCGAACTTCACAAATGGCTGCCGGACGCTGGTTTGGGGAGCTATGGGTTGCGATGCATAAGCGATCGCCCGTGGTACGAGTTTTGCCTGCTCTGCTTCTTGTTCAGCCAACGGGCTCTAGTTCACTGTGTTGGCCACTCAGAATGAGTTCGGTAGGCTTGTGATGAATAGTTTGCCCCTGCGGACCGACAACGGCACGATTTTGATTGTGGATGACAAGCCAGACAACCTAAGGCTGTTGTCGATTGTGTTAATGGAACATGCCTATGAGGTGAAGCAAGCCATCAATGGCTCGATTGCGCTGATGGGAGCCAAGGCAGCCCCTCCTGATTTGATTTTGCTGGATGTGAGCATGCCTGAAATGGACGGCTATGAAGTGTGCCAGCAGCTCAAACAAAGCGATCGCACGCGCGACATTCCCATCATTTTCTTAAGTGCGCTAGACGATACGCTGAATAAGGTGAAAGCCTTTGAAGTGGGAGGGGTGGATTACATCACTAAGCCGTTTCACATGCAGGAAGTGCTGGCTAGGGTTGAAAACCAGCTGACAATTCAACGCCAAAAGCAACAGCTCCATCGGCAGATGGAGCAAGAGCGAATTGTGGGGGCGATCGCCCAGCGGGTGCGCCAATCCCTGGATTTAAACGTCATTTTAGAGACTACCGTTTCAGAAATTCAGGCGTTTTTTCAGGCCGATCGCGTCATCTTATGTCGCTTTGTCGATCGCGAGCTCATTCGCTTGGTTACGGAAGCCGCCTCACCCATGGTGCCAACGTTGGGGGTGGGCAACGACTGGAGCCAGCTCTTTGAAGAAGCCGATTTAGAGCGCTTTTGCCAGGGCAGCATCGAAATTTTGGATAGCCGCAACCTAGAAAAAGTCACCCCAGCCCATGCTGCAATCATTCAGGAACTTGGCATCAAATCCAAGATGATTGCACCGATCCTCCATCAACATCAAGTGTGGGGATTCATCAGCATCCATTCCTATTTTGAGTTTCGGCAATGGTCGGAACAGGATGTGCGCGTTTTGCAACAATTGGCAACTCAGGTTGGCATTGCCATTCAACAGGCCGAGCTGTACCAACAGGTGCAGCAAAGCAATATGAACCTGGAGCAGCAAGTTGCCCAGCGTACCCAACAGTTGCAACTTGCTTATGATTTTGAATCGACCCTGAAGCGCATTATTGAGCGGGTGCGCGATAGCCTGGATGAAGCCAAAATTATGCAGGCGGCGGTCAAAGAGTTGGCGATCGCTCTGGATATGGCATCGTGTAACGCATCCATTTACAACCTGGAACGGCGCACTTCAACCATTTGTTTTGAGTACACCACCCTGGATTACTCGTTTCAAGGGCATGTGTCGCAGATGGAATCCTATCCCGAAATTTACAGCCAGTTGCTCAAGCGGCAGGTTGTGCAGCTATGTTCGCGCACACCCAACCCGCTGCAAGGCTCAATGGCCATGCTGGCACACCCCATTTTTGATGACCAGGGGGCGCTGGGAGATATTTGGCTAATTAATCACTGCAATTATGCCTTTACAGAACGCGATATTCAGCTAGTTGAGCAGGTTGCGTGTCAATGCGCGATCGCGCTGCGTCAATCACGACTGTATCGAGCAGTGCAAGCCCAAGTCAACGAATTAGAGCAGCTTAATCAACTCAAGGATGACTTTCTCAACACGGTATCCCATGAGCTGCGTACTCCCATGGCCAACATCAAAATGGCCACACAGATGCTGGAACTCCTGGTTGAGCGAGCAACCATGGTCGGAGAGGATAGCGTTGCATTTTCTCAATATTTGAAAATGCTGACCGATGCCCATCAGCAGGAAATGAAGCTGATTGATACGTTGCTGGATTTATCTCGGCTGGATGCAGAAACCGATCCGTTGGTCATTTCCACAATTGAACTGCAAATTTGGTTGCCATATTTGGCAGAGCCTTTTCTAGAACGAGCACGGTCTCAAACCCAGCAGTGGGAGATCACCGTTCAACCTGATTTACCACCGCTCACGACTGATTTGTTGTATTTAGAACGCATTCTTATGGAGTTAATGCAGAATGCTTGCAAATATACTCCGCCCAATCAAACCATTCGGTTAGAAGCACATCGCATTCGTTCGCCTTTGCCACTGCTTGATGCAATAAACCGTGAGGTGAACAATGAGCCCACTCCCTACGCTGTTGAAACTGGCGATCGCGATTGGGTGCAGATTAACGTCATCAACACAGGGGTTGAAATTCCGGAAAGTGAATGGGAACGGGTTTTTGATAAGTTTTATCGCATTCCCAACAACGATCCATGGAAGTATGGTGGAACAGGTCTGGGATTGGCTTTAGTCAAAAAACTCGCACATCGCTTAGGCGCAACAATTGCGGTCTCAAGCCTATCTCAGCAAACGATATTTACCCTTCGTTTGCCAATAACACCCACAGGCTTTATCAGTTCCCGCGCCGAATTTGGTGAGTAATGTTCTGGCTGAGTCAATTAAAGTGACAATCCGTATTGAGATGGCTCAGATGAGATAGCTCAGTAAGCGGGGTAGCGATCGCGCTTATACAACCTGGGTTTGGTAGCTCTCGTGACGAGAGTAGCACACCTGCATCCGAAGCTGCCGCTTTGCCTCTTGTTCCAGGGCTCGGCGCACCTGCAAGCAGGCAATCCCGGTAGGAGGGAGGTGATACAACTGCTGAAACCCCACAACCGCACTGCGGGTTCCCGTTCCGTAAAACTCGCTGATGGGTATCTGCGCCCGCATCACCAAGTTGAGGCTGTGTTGCAAATTGCGAACCAGCTGGCGTGCCCGCTCTTGGGTTGCTGCATCGGGCTGGCCGGTCAGGGCTAATCCGTAATCTCGCTGAAAGGCTTCGATTGCAGCTTGTAACAACGATGGTTCTATTTGGTGAATTGCATTGGCGTAGCCCAGTCCAACCAGCACTTCTACGAACTGACTCGCCGTATATGGCATGTTCATAATTCCCTCTGGCCGGATATGCAGATCTCTAAGCTGTTAGGGTGCTTCGAGGCACATACCCATAAACTTCCCGATACCTTTAGCCTAGAAAAGTTGGGTCAGTTTGGCCTCATGCCCCAGTGTCACCCAACAGTATGATTTTCAAGAGGGCTGAAGAACGGTTGCTGGTTAAGTTCGCGAGGATATTGAGAAGATATTGATCCGCATCCATGCCGTTTATTGAACGGTCGCTTGCTTCTGCGATCGCCCAATGTTCGGTATCCTCAAGTAGGTTGCTGCATTCAGTTGCCTTTATCAATTTGGTCTTGATTCATCTTGTTCACTTGGGATTGGCCCTGTAAACAAACGCTATGGCTTCACTATTGGATTTAGTGATCAAAGGCGGCCCCGTGATGGTGCCTATTTTGGGATTTTCGGTTGCGACTATTGCCTGTGCGCTAGAGCGGACATGGTTTTGGTATCAGCTGTTGAGTCAAGAAGATCGCATTGTCAATGATGTGCTAGAAGCTTCTCACGACGATCTTGACGCTGCGGCCGCCATTGCCGAACGTGCCCAAACGCTCCCCATTGGTCGGTTTTTGCATGCGCCGTTGCGGTTGCGCCAGCCCACACCCGAAACCTTTCGCTTAGCGATGGAAGCGGCAGGCGATAAGGAATTTGTACGGATGCAAAAGGGCGACAAATTGTTGGAAACCACCGTCGCGGTTTCGCCATTGTTGGGTTTGCTTGGCACGGTAACCGGGCTTATCGGCACGTTTACCAATCTCAATATTGGCGGGGGCGGCACCTCGGAGCAGGCAACTCAAGCGGCAGCAGGCATTGGGGAAGCGCTGATCACCACGGCTGGTGGCATGATTGTGGCAATTATGGCGCTGCTGATTTTTCGGGTGCTGGTGACGCTGCAAGCTCGCCAAATGAACTATTTTTCGGAAGTGGGCAATGAGCTAGAGCTGATTTATCGGCAGGTGTGGTACGAGCCTGGGACGGATGTCCCTGATGAACCGCTCGTGTCGGCTAGCAAACGGTCTGGTTTGCCATCGGGCGATCGCTACTAAATATGGCCGTGACAGGAGCAAACCATGCGGTTTAAGAGCCAGCAGCGAAGCAACCAGCTACCGGGAATTAACCTTACGCCCATGTTGAATGTGATGATGGGCATTTTGGCATTTTTTGTCATGATCACCATGATGCTGAGCGAGGAGCAAGGGCTAGAGGTGCCGCTGCCCAGCAATGAACCGAGAGCCACCCAGCAAGATGACTTGCCGCCACTGATTGTGGAGTTGGATGCGACCGGACAATTTGCGATTGAGCAAGTGCCGGTCAACTCAGCTCAAGTGCTCACTCAGGTACAAACGTATTTAGCCGAAAACCCTGGAGCGTTTGTGGTGCTACAGGCCGATCGCCAATTGCCCTATGAACGAGTGGTACAAGCCTTGGCCGAGCTAAAGCAGATTGGTGGCGATCGCGTATCACTGGCGGTTGATCCGTAGTGGCGTTGGGTAAGAGCAGGTTGGGATGATGGAGCACACCAAAAGGGCAGACCGGAGAGAAGCATGGCCTTGAAAAACCGTCGGCGATCGCCCATGCCAGAAGTCGATCTGGTGCCAATGATGGATGTGTTGATGACGGTTCTCACCTTTTTCATCATTATTTCCATGACGCTGCGAGGGCAGCAGGTTGCGGGTATTAACCTGCCATCGCCTGAAGACAGCGCTGGGGAAATGGGCTCTAGTCTGACCGCCCCAACGCTGGTTGTGGGGTTGAATGACCAACAACAAATTGTGATTGAAAATCAACCCGTTTTAGTAGCTGAATTGGCTGAAGCAATGCAGCAGCACTATAGTCAACATCCCGATGGGGTGGTGCTGCTAAAGGCAGATAAAACCTTAACCTATGACCAGGTTGCCAATCTGCTACAAACGATGCGCGACATCGGGGGCGATCGCGTTTCCCTCGCCATCACCCCCTAAGGCACGTCATTCACCAACCGCTCGGATGGCCATACCGCGAAATTGTAGTATGGCACTACAGCCTCAAGGGGTTAAGAGTCCGGTGGTTAAATGATGTTCAACGTTCGGTTAACCCCATGCCTGACCAACCAATGTTTCAGATTTGGGAATTAAGTGAAGGGCGAAAATCCTTGTTTTGTGAGGGATTTAGCTAAATTGACAAGGAGCGATCGCCCCAGACTGAGGTGTAAGGTACGGGAAACCTCACCCGGTAGGGTGAGCCCTTTGGGTGAGGCAAAAGCTAAGGCGTTTCTGTAGTATGAGCTTCATGCATTCTTTGCTCGAAAGGGAGGCAACGCACATGGTAAGAAATATACTGACTGACGCGCAGCTCGTATCGCAGGCAGTCGTTGGCGTTGCAGAAACTCCCCAAATTGGGCAGAAGTTGCCGCTCGCTCGCTTGGCCGACGTGACCAACCCCATTCACAGCGATCCGAGCCTGAAACAATGCAAACAACAATATAAACAGCCATGTGAACAGCGTGGACAAGATTTGGCTCCCTTTGAGCCATTGCTTCCTCCATTTCCCTTGCGACGAAGCGGGGTGTCTGGCAGCTCAAGCAGCACAGAAGATGGCTTAGCGTTTGGATTCCTGGAGCCAAGTTTTTGGTCTCTTCGGATAAGCAGCCTGTGGTTGGGACTTAGTCTCTAGCAGCTTTTCCAAACCTTACAGTCTGAAATTCTAGTGTTGCCTTGGGCAAAGGGCGGATGATGCCTTTTACTCAGGGTCGTTGTTGTTTTGACACCAGGCACCTTGTTTCTAAAGTTGGCGTGAGTGGCTTTGGGTCAGCGCCAGCCGATGAGATCGCTGAGCAAATTCCACGGGCGATCGCCATTCTTGATTCCCCAAGCAAGTTTTCGACCAAGGCCATCTTGGCTCAAGCCGATTGGCCCAAACATATCGAACTCAGGTTCGCAGCAAGCGGGCTTCGCGGCCTTCCGCAGGCTGAGTCTAGCCCTTTTTCAACAAGGCTGTGAATACCGCCTTGTCTTTACTCTTCACTAGGATTTCCAGCTATGAAAACTAAAACGCGCCTGTATCGGGAGTTAGAACTGATTCCCGAATCGACAGAACTTCATCCTGAGCCCAACCATAAACGGGTGGGGCGCAAACTACTGGCCATCGTGTTTGCGATTGTGGATGGACTGCAAGCGAATACCGATATTCGTATTCGGCGAGCTTATGGCTCCGATGGCACACTGATATGGTGGGTCCACGATCCCATCACCGGGCGATCGCATCGGTTCACGTGCGAAACTGAATTGCGGATTTGGCTCGACGAACGGCACCACAGCAAACCAAAGTTTGCACCCACTGTTGACCCCTACTTGGCCCACCGCAGAGGTAACACCCTCGGGTACTAGGCCAGCTGCTGGGTGCTGAGGGGTGTCGGTGCATTCAGCCCCGGTTCACTCTACAACTGGGCGTACGTTGGGGAATACTAACGCGATCGCCCAGTTGATTGAGCCCTCTCTGTGTTGAAGTCCCTGGCCCAACAAAAGTCAGCACAGAGCAGCTCCCCCGCGCGTCAAGCGCGGTAGCAGGTTGGGGAACGTAGGGGATAGCTCTACCCTTGCTCCCACCTGTACTTCATTCAACAAATCTTTCTGGTTTTCGTTGTTCAAAACGTTCACCAGTTTATTCATTTGCACTTCCTTTTCTCGGTCAATTCTATGTTTGCTTCCATGTTCAGCTTTAAGATGCGGGCTGAAATTACCGCTTGTTTATCTTTGGCGGTGCCGCTTGCCGCCGCCCAGCTTACCCAATCAGCTACGGGGTTTGTGGATACCGCCATGATGGGAATGCTTGGCAGCCAAACAATTGCTGCGGGCGGCTTAGGGGCAACTGTCTTTACCGGACTGCTGCTGGTGATGAGTGCGATCGTTTCAGCCGTGAGCCCACTCACCGCCGAGGCTTTTGGGGCTGGAGACCATACCATGGCGCGCCGGGTTGTTCGGCAGGCATTGCTGCTAGCGCTTATTTTGGGACTCCCCATTTCCCTGCTGATCTGGAATGGATCGGCGTTACTCACCGCATTGGGACAAGATCCTGCCAATGTGGACTTGGGCAAAGCCTATTTGCAAGCGGTGGCTTTTGGTTTCTTGCCGGGAATGCTGTTTGCAGCGCTGCGCAACTTTGTGGCTGCGCTATCTCAGCCTCGCCCAGTCATGATCATCATGATTGGCGGAACGCTGTTTAACATCCTGGGCAACTATGTTTTGATGTTTGGCAAGTTTGGGTTTTCGGCTTATGGCTTGATGGGCATTGGCATGGCTAGCGCGCTGTCGTTTTGGGGCATGTTGCTGGCGTTGTGCATCTACATTCTGCGGCATCCCCAACTTCGGCAATATCAAGTGTTTGGCAATATCTTTCAGCTCGATTGGCATGTTTTTAAGGAAATGCTGCGGGTCGGCTTGCCGATCGGAGTTTTGGCTGGAGTCGAGGTGGGTTTGTTTGTGGTCACCACGTTTTTGATGGGAATGTTGGGGACGATTACGCTGGCGGCTCATCAAATTGCGCTGCAAACGGCAGCGATTACCTTTACGGTGCCGTTGGGCGTTTCCTATGCCACTACGGTGCGTGTGGGCCAACTGATTGGCCAAAAGCGCTACGACACCGCTCGACTTGCTGGATATATTGGCATTAGCATGGGCTGCTTGTTTATGGGGGCGATGGCGATCGTGTTTTGGGTGATGCCTGAAACGATTGTGTCGCTGTATTTGGATGTGCAAAATCCGGAAAATCGCCCAGTGGTTGAGCTGGCCAAAAAATTGCTGGCAGTTGCCGCTATGTTTCAGGTGGTGGATGGTATTCAGGTTACGGCAACCGGAGCGCTACGCGGCCTTCGGGATACGCGCATTCCAATGCTGATTGGGCTGATGGCGTATTGGGGTATTGGGCTAACGAGCGGCTATGTGCTGGGCTTGCGCTTAGGCTTTGGCGGCGTGGGCTTGTGGTGGGGCTTGGCAATTGGCTTGGCGGTTGCGGCGGTTGTGCTGACGTGGCGCTTTGGCGTGGCCCGCATTCGCTCTGGCTTAGGGGCTGGTAGTCTCGCCTAATCTGCAGGCCTGCGGCAATCTCTATCTCATTGTGGCTGCCTGACGGTTCATATCCGAGGGTGCTCCTGGTGTGCCAGTTCACATCAGGAGCTTTTTGGTGCTTGCGGTTTTGCGATCGCCCTTGACTTTGCAACCAATTGTAACGAGATGAGTATGGCCCGTTGACAGAGCTGATGAATGAGTATAACGAAAATGCGATCGCCCCCATCGCCGCTACCGCCCAACAGTTGAGGACAGATCCATGAAAACTCAATGGCAGCCCCTCCTAAAAACCATCGTGACCTGGCTGTTTCTCGAAGTTGTGCTGAGCATTGCTGGAGTGGATGAACTAGCCGATTACAGCGAATTTATGTTTAACAAGCATTCTGTATTCAACCAATCGGCCAAAGCGGTTGAAGTGCTGCCTTACGAATGCCTTCATCGCCCTGCTGCGATTTCGCTGCACATTGCCTAGACCCAGCCACACAGAACTTGGGTTGAGGACAGTTGGATTAAAGAGAGTTGCGTTAGAGATAACCTGAGTTTTGGATAAGCTGAAGCGCCCATTTTTGCGTGCGCGTCACGCACGCAAAAATGGGCTTTTCTGAGGTTAAAGATAGTTGCGTTAAAGATAATTGCTTAAAAAATTTGCGTAAAACTGGTCGCCCCAAGCGATAAATCATTATCTCCACTCGTCGGAGTCAACCCATTCGCCCCCATGTCTGGCCCTTGTGGCACCAATTCTCACCGAATTGCCTAGCCCCCATTTCTTAGCCCTCATTTTTAATCCCCATACCCCCAAATCGAACGATGTCTTTCACCTCTGCTATTGCCCCAACGCCTGTTATCCCAGCCTTACCTGCGGCTGATTCGGTTCTATCCCTGCTGGCCCAGTACCAACTGATGCCTCAATTTTGGCGAGAGCATATTGTGGATCAGGCGATCGCACCGATTCACTGCACTGCCGAAGAAACTGCTGAAGCGCTTCACCAATTTTTTGCTCAGCGCCAGTTAACGACCGAGGAAGCGCAGCAAGCTTGGGTGGCTCAGGCCAATATTGATGAAACCCAATTGGAGGCGATCGCCACCCGCTCCCTCCGCATCACCAAGTTCAAAGAAATCGCGTTTGGCGTTAAGCTCGAATCCTATTACCTCAACCGCGCTCGCCAGCTCGATACCGTTGTCTACTCCCTCATCCGACTGAAAGATCCCGGCATTGCCCACGAGCTGTATTTCCGCATTGAGTCGGGAGAGCAATCCTTTGCAGACCTATCACGCCGCTACTCCCTAGGTTCCGAGGCCGGAAATCAGGGAATTGTGGGTCCTGTTGAGTTGGGTAATATGCACCCGGCGCTAGCCAAGCTGCTGCGCTCTAGCCATCCTGGTGAATTGCACATGCCCATGCCACTGGGTGAGTGGGTAATTATCGTTCGGCTAGAAAAGCTAACGCCCGTTCAGTTTGATGAAGCGCTGCGGCAGCGGCTGCTTAATGAACTCTTTGAACAATGGCTGCAAGAGCAAATGGGTCAGTTGCCCGAAAGCCACAGAGCCTGGCTCATGCCAACTGCCGCCTGATGAATGGCTAAATCGGGGTTTATGGCTGCAAAGAAGCGAAAAGCCCTCCCTCCCCAACAACCCTTCCCACGTTGAGAACCTAGCAAATGGCCGAAAGCATGACAGAAAAAGGTAGACTGAGACGAACAATCATTGCTGATCTCTCCTAGTTACCTTTGAGCTATGCAGTACGGCCCTGGTTTTGCCGCTACGTTTCTTTACTATTTCTCTAGCACGGCGATCGTGTTTGCATTAGTCATGGCCAAATCGCTGAATCTCAGCATTGCCAGTGGCTTACCGCAAGAAGTCGGCATTGCTGGTGGTCTTGTTGGTGGGTTGGTCGGGGCGTACTTTAACCGTTCAAGTTCCTACACTGTGCCATTTCAAAAAGAGAAAGAGTTTCTTAAAACGTTGGATGATACCTTGAGCCAAATGGGCTATGAGCAGCGAGCGCAGGAAGATAGTACACGAATGTACGTGCGCAAGGGACTGAGCAAATTGGTATCTGGCAAGCTGTACGTCACCCTGGATAAAGAATCGGCCACGATCGCAGGACGTGCCATTCAAATTAAAGCAATCAAACGATTGGTGTAGGGCGATGTCTTTATCCTTGAGGATGGGGTAGCCATGAGTAGCCATTTATTGCAGAGCTTACGCAGTTGAAGGATGGTTGGGACGCTCAGTGCCCCAACCATCCTTCAATCCCCTGGTTTTTGGGATGACGTGCGTAAGCCATTGATTGATCAAACAGACCAGATTGCAAGCGGTTTATTCAACAGCATTGCAGCGAATTTCAAGCAAAAAGCCATCTGGATCGTAGAAATAAATGCCGCGTCCCGTAGGCCGACTGACAGGGCCATGGTCGATTGCCACATGATGCTGATGCAGCACATCCACCGCAGTATCAAACTCACTGGGGGCGATATCAAATGCGAGATGGTTCGCACGGGTGAACTGTTGATGTGGATCGGTAGAGGGCGGTAACAAATCGGGTTCGTAGAACAAATCTAAAATCGTGCGATCGGGAAGAACAAAGCTGGTCACTTTGCCAGCCGCCACTAAATCTTTGAGCGTGGCAGGAATTTCTGCTCCGGCCAGTTCGTGCAATCCCAAAATGGTGCCGTAAAAATGGCGCGATATCTGGAGATTTTGAACATTCAGGGCAACATGATGCACTCCACGCAATACACCAGGGGACAATGTTGTTGAGGGGGGGTGGGTAGAAGTGTTCATAAGCAATGGAGAAGAGCAATGACCAAACGACAAGGCGGTCAGTGGGCAGATGGTAAACGAGTTGCTTGAGTCTTTAGTCTAGCGTTGGCGATCGCCCATTTTATGGCTACTTCCAGCAACTCGAATACATCATTTCTGCGTTCATCCCTCTGTTGATATCCAACCTCCTGCACGAATGGCTTTGAAAGCCTCAATCGTTGTGCGGTTCATGATGGAATAAAGCAGGTTTAGAGAATTTAGAGAAGGTGGTCTAAGACTTGGATGAGGCGATCGACTTCTTGCAGTGTGTTGTAGTGCACCATGCTGACCCGAACCACACCACCTTGCTCACTTAGACCCAGATCATCAATCAAACGGCGGGCATAAAAGTCACCGTAGCGAATGCCAATCTGGTGGGGATCGACCTGAGGCGGAAGGGTGCTGCTGTGGACGCCATCGACTACAAACGAGATCGTGGGAACTCGCTGGGCGCGATCGCCTGTGGCATGTCCCAAAACTCGAACCTGGGGCTTGGTATGCAGAAACGACAGCAGGCGATCGCTCAACCGTTCCTCCTGTTGAGCAATCAGGTCAAAGGCTTGAACCATTTGGGTTCGCAGTTCGGGCGCGGCCTGGCTGCCATAATGCCGCAGGGCCATATCGCTGAGGTAATCGCACACCCCCAGCATGCTGTAGCTCAGCTCAAAGTTGACATTCCCCGGCTGAAATTTGTAAGGAATGGTGTCTTCGGAAATGAAGAAATGGTTGATACCGGGCATGGCAAGCCAATGGTCGCGCTTGCCATACATCACTGCGTAGTGCGGCCCATACACTTTGTAAAAGCTGTAAACGTAGAAATCGACCTCTAACGCTTGCACATCCACCAAACGATGGGGCGCGTAAGCTACCCCATCCACACAGGTTAATGCGCCGCGATCGCGCACAAAGCGGGCAATATCTTGCACCGAGTGAATGGTACCCACCACGTTAGAGGTGTGTGTGAGGGCAACCAGCCGAGTGCGCGAGGTCATGAGCGGCTCTAGGTCTTCTAGATGTAACCGCAGCGTCTGGGGATTGACTTTCCACACCTTGACCTGAATGCCTTGCTTCTGCAAATCCATCCAGCAGCCCACGTTGGCTTCGTGATCCAAATTGGTCACAATCACTTCGTCGCCAGGGCTCCAGGTTTGGCTCAGGCACAGCGACAAAATGCGCAGCAGCATGGTAGTGGATGGCCCCATCACCACTTCCGATGCATCGGCGGCATTCATCAGCGTCGCAACGGCTTGGGCACCCATGGCTACGCGCTCAGTGGCCAGTTGCGACACCGCATACGAGGCCCCCAACTGTACATCTGAGGTCAGCAGATATTCGCTAATGCGATCGACCACGCGCTGCAAGGTTTGCGAGCCGCCCGCATTGTCAAAAAAGACCCAATCGCCCGACAAAGCAGGAAACTGCTGGCGAACATACGCCATATCGAGCGTGGGAACTTGAGCCTGCGTCGGGTTGGCAATCATGACAAGTGACCTGGGAAAACGCGACAAATGCAACTCACTCTAGCATTTCCCCGGTTGGGCAAAATGCCATCTTTATTGCACCCAGCGCACGTTCACAAAATGAACTGGATGCCCCCAGCGATCGCCCTTTTCAACGACATTCACAATTTCCAAGTTGAACGGAATGGCTGTGGTGACAAAGCGCTGTGCCAGTTGGCCCATGTCGGGTGCAAGGCTGGCCCCAGCCATTGCAGCCAGGCCAAAGCCCATCAGTTGCCCAAACGGATCTTTTGGCAGAACCAAGGTCATGCCAGCTGCCAAACCTGCCGTGAGCAACATGCCCACAGATAGGTTGGTGCCACATCGGGGATGCACGGCCAAATTCCATTCGCCATTGGTTAAACGCTCCAGGGCAACCTGGGCCGCTCGACGAATCGCCAACGTATCTACCCGGCCATAGAGATAAAAGCCCTGCTCGGTCGACATACCGCCATATTCTTCGGCATTGGGTTGCGATCGCACAGCGGCATCTTGCTCCGATAGCACCCACACCGTAGCGTGCTCCAGGGCATGCACCTGCCGAACCATGAGCAATTCTTTCAATCCAGGAACAAAGCCCAAATTTTGCACGAGTTCTGCATCGTGCTGCGAACTGGGTGCAAATTCAAACCCAAACGGCCCAAATGGATAGTTTTGCGATGAAGCTGATGCAGTCATAGTCATCGATACCAGCTTTTGTATGTTTCAACTTTAGCGAAAACCCTTCAGCCTGGGCAGATTGCAAAGATTTATCGCGATCGCCCAACCGATAAAAAGCCCCCAATACGACCAAGTCATACCGGGGGTTCCAAAAAAGAATTGGCAACAAAGCGCCTCAATAGCGCTAGTTCATCGCAATTTGCTCAGGCGGAGCACCCGCCGCCGTCGTTTGGCCGTTTTCTGTATTCGGTCTTTGGGGCTGGTTCCCTACAGCGAGTGGCACTTCAATACCAAACTGCTCAAACACCACAATGGGTTCAGCGGCTTGCATGTCAATGCGTTTTACCAAAACCTCGCCATTGGACAAGCTTTGCCCTACTCGCACATAGCGACTTGTGGCTTCGTTAGGGGCTTGCACAATGGCATGGGGAATACTGCCCACCTGTACAACCCCTAGCACAGCGACGCGTCGGGCGAGGGTGGGTTGCGGTGGGGGCGGCGGTGGGGCCGCTGCAATAGCCGTTGGCTCATTACTGCTAGGGGCTCCATCTCCAGATTGACCACCTGCCGTATCTCCGGGTGAGCTGGGTATCGCTCCCGTGCCTTGGGGAATGGGCTGGGTTGCGAACGGTACCGTTTGTGGAGATGCTGCCAGGTCTTCAGGTGAAGGCGTACTTACAATGACGGGGTTGGCTGGAACGAGCGAAAATGGATCTTGCCGATTGCGGCTGACCGTACGAGCGCGCTGCTGAGCACTGGTAGAGCCAATCAGATCCGGCGGAATCACGCCCTGAGGGGGTGGCGTGTCGGGTACGGCAACCGTGGGTGGGGATGCCGGCTGAGCTGGAACCACGGCATTAGGGTCAACCGCAGCATTGGGGTCAACTGCCGCGTTTGGATCAGTTGCCGCGTTTGGATCAGTTGCAACTTCAGAACCTGTGGTTGCAGGATCGGTCGCAGTGTCATCACCGCCACCACCACAGGCAACCAACCCAAAAGCCATAAAACCTGCGATCGCAATTAACGAAAATCGGCGCATAACCCCTTGCTCCCACCAGAGAAGTCTGATTCTCATCCTTCAATTGCTGCACAACAACTGAATTCTATTCTTAATGCTATCTCCCCATTTCGGATGTTGCCAACTTGAGTTAGCGCTACCCAAACCTAGGAAAGACCCGGCCTACTAAAATGACGTTTTCAAGACCTTGCATTGTGCATGCAGGTTCTTGCTGGCCCCGAGTGGCAGTACCCATGAGAGGATTGACCCAAAGGACACAGCCCCTTATTTATAGCAATCCTTGCGCGGAAGGAGTCATTTTCCTGGACTTTCTTGGAGCATTCGCCTGAAAGCAACGTTAAAAAGGGCGATGAGGTCTCAATTTTCGTCATTTTGACCATATTTTTTGATCAGATCGGGCGAATGTTATTTACAGTTATGGATGAGTCCTCAATTTAGCGATCGCTCCACTAATTGCTTGGTTCGTACCGCTTTGGCTCACATTGGTTGTCCTAGGTTGTCTTAATTTTTGGTTCATTGCCCTTGGGCATGTTGGCAATTCCTTGAAGAGACATTAGGTTCATTCAGGGCGATTGCCCCATCTAGGTTCCACGCATCCATCCCCCTTGCTGTCTCAACCGATTGAGGAGATTAATCATTATGAGTTTTCCTGAAATAAGTCGCCGGAAGCAAACCCTGGCTCAACGGTATGGGGCAGCGGTTTTAACGGCTACAACACTAACTCTTGGCGGCGTGCTGGGTTTGACGACCGAGGCTCAGGCCCAGGCCGCCTATGGCAGCTACGTTGGGGTAGGCGGTTCACTAGGGTTGACCAGTGGTGGCCCTGGCGAAGACAGCACGGCTGGAGGGGTTGTTTCATTCCGCTATCGCCTGCTTGAGGTACCCGTATCGCTGCGGGCTCAAGCGTTGATTAGCGAACGGGTGGCGATCGTGCCCACTGTCTCCTACGACATTCCCCTCAGTTGGGATTTGGATGCCTACGTGGGGGCTGGTGTTTCGTTCCCCTTTGGCGGGGGCGATGACGACACCTCGCCTGTGGGTAACCGCACTGCGTTTGTCATTCAACCCGGTGTGGATTATATTTTGCCAAACAGCGACTTGGTTCTGTTTGGCAATGCCGTGATCGCGTTTGATGCGTACCGTGATGGCGACGGGGCGGCGGCGGCCGTTCAAGCTGGGGTTGGTCTGCAATTTTAAGACCTCAGTAAGCAGCCATCATCCAACATAGAATAGAACTCCCAAACTCTGTGTAGCTCACTGTACGGGCGACACAGAGTTTTAAGATCTGGTTTTTAATGATGTCATGTTGCAAAAGCCCAGTTCGCTGCATACGTCAGCGAACTGGGCTTTTGCAACTCGATTCGAACGCCATTTCGGTGAAGGGGTTTTCTGAGGTTTACGCGCCGTGCAAATCTCAGAAAACCCCTTCCATAACTCACGTCAGAGGAATTTTTTGGCAAACGTGACGTTCTACGGGTGGCGATGCACCATCGTTGTGCTGGCCTGATCGGTTGGCATGAGAATGATTTCGTTGATGTTGACATGGGCGGGACGCGTGGCACAGAAGAGCACCACATCTGCCACATCGGCAGCCGTTAGTGGCGTAACCCCCTGGTAAACCGTTTTGGCGCGATCGCGATCGCCATGGAAGCGGACATCGCTGAACTCCGTTTCCACCATGCCAGGGTCAACCGTACTTACCCGAACGGCTGTTCCCAGCAAATCCATCTTTAGCCCTTCGGTAAGGGCGCGCACCGCCGCTTTGGTGGCGCAATACACATTGCCATTGGGATAGGTTTGGTGACCTGCAATCGAGCCAATGTTAATGATGTGGCCATGGTTGCGCTGCACCATTTTGGGCAAGATGGACCGAGTAACATACAGCACTCCCTTGACGTTGGTGTCGATCATTTCGTCCCAGTCGTCGAGGCTGCCCGTGTGGACTTTGTCTAACCCTCGACTTAAGCCTGCGTTGTTGATCAGCACATCGATGGTTGACCAGGCTTCGGGCAAGCTTTCCAACACGGTTGCAACCTGAGCGCGATCGCGCACATCTAGCGTCAAGATATGGATTTCGGCTCCAGTTGCGGCCAGTTCTGTTGCTAAAGCTTCAAGGCGATCGCGCCGCCGTGCCGCCAAGACAAGCCGCCCACCTGCCGTTGCACATGCATGAGCGCAGGCTGCCCCAATGCCGCTACTTGCCCCTGTAATCAACACCGTTTGAGATTTCAGTGAACCCATATCTCCCCTGCTGCGTTTGCCTAGCTGCATTTGTCTACAAGACGCTATCCGAAAAGCCAGCCTCCTGCAAGCACTCGCCCGGAGCAAGGGGCATCACCGCAAAATTACGGAACTCTCCACAAGCTTGAACACCATACGGCTGATCAGTAGCGTTGCAAATTATACGATCTAGTGATTTTCGCTCAAAAACTATAGATGTAGTGATGGCTACATAAAGTTAATTATTTTATTGTCAAGAAAATTTTAGGGAAATCACGAAAAATTCAAGCTTTCAGCGATTTTTTGTGATTTGAGTAGACCGTATTCACACGTAATTGTCTGATGCAGCTTCGTTTATCACAATTTTCAAGATAAAAGTCACACAAAATTTATCCGTGTTTTTGCTGATATTTTGTTGTGTTTTGCTGGTTTTATTCGTCCATTTTCAGGGAATTTTCTAGATCCAGGTATCTGGTGAAATTTCGCTGTGCTGTCAGAAATATCAAGGATAAGGTTGCAGCAAGTTTTATTTCTTTACGAGATATTGCGTAGGTTTGCGGAATCAATCGGTTTGGATTTTGGCCATACCAAAGCCTGAATCGCTTTGCCTGAGAGCGTTTTCCTAGTTGTTTTAGCGATGTTCTAGTCCGGCCTCATGGAGTTCGTCATGCTGAAAATTCAAGATGTCACGGATAGCGGTATTTGCGTAGATAACTCTGCTTCAACGCCTCAATCTACGGTTCACAAGCCCACTCGGGGCGATCAACGCTCGATTCATCACTTGTTTGAAGCGCAAGTGGCGCGAACTCCTGATTGCATGGCGATCGCCTCGGTGGATCAGGCTCTGACCTATCACCAGCTCGATGCCGCCGCAAACCAGCTTGCCCATTACTTGATGCACCGGGGCGTTGGGCCAGAAGTGTTGGTGGGGCTGTGTGTTGAGCGATCGCTAGAGATGGTGATTGCAATTTTGGCCATTCTAAAAGCAGGGGGTGCGTATGTACCGCTTGATCCTGCGTTTCCCAAAGAGCGATTGCTGAGCATTTTGGCTGATGGTCAGGCTCCGCTGGTGGTTACAACTTCGGCTCTGGCAGCAGAGCGATTGGATGAGGTGACCCAAGCCAGTCTACCCGCGTCAACCTCCCTCGTCTGCCTGGATACCGAGCGTGATGCGATCGCCCAATATCCCAGTACCTCGCCCCAGAGCACCGTTACCGCCACCAACTTGGCCTATGTCATTTACACCTCTGGCTCAACGGGCACACCCAAAGGGGTGATGATCGAGCATCAGGCGTTGGTGAACTATGCGATGTCGGCTGCGAGGGTGTATCGCTTGGGAGCGGGTGATCGGGTGCTGCAGTTTTGCTCCATTAGCTTTGATGCAGCCGTTGAAGAAATCTTTTGCACATTGGTGAGTGGCGCAACCCTTGTGCTGCGCACAGATGCCATGGCAAGCAACCTGTCTAGCTTCCTCAAGGGATGCCAGTCTCTGGGCATTACGGTGCTGTCGCTGCCAACGGCCTTTTGGCACCATATCACCGCCGAGTTGGCTCGTACCGATATTGTGCTGCCCAAGGCATTGCGACTGGTCATTATCGGCGGCGAACGGGCGATTCCGGCTCGCTTTCGGGTGTGGCAGGCGCGAGTAGGTCCCCATGTGCAGTTGCTCAATACCTATGGCCCCACCGAAACAACCGTCATTGCCACCTGGAGCAACCTGTCGGAGCTGGATGCAAATACAGAAGGTGAGCTGCCAATTGGCCGACCGCTTGAAGGCTTGCAAACCTATGTACTGGACGAAAACCGACAGCCTGTGGCGACAGGTGAGGTGGGCGAACTGTACGTGGGCGGTCGGGGCGTGGCGCGGGGCTATCTCAACCGACCCGATCTCACGATGCAGCGGTTCATCCTGAATCCCCTATCTCAGGCAACCGATCAGCGCTTGTATCAAACGGGCGATCGCGTTCGGTACCGGGCAGATGGCCAACTTGAGTTTGTAGGTCGTGTCGATCATCAGGTCAAAATTCGCGGATTTCGAGTTGAGCTTAGCGAAATTGAAGCCCTGCTCAACCACCATCCCTTGGTTCAGGATGGGGTGGTGGTGGCCCGAGAGGAGCAGGGCAACCACAAACGACTGGTTGCTTATGTGGTTCTCAATTCTGCTACGCAGCACGCGCCTGATGGGTCATCTCGCCCACTCACCCCGGCACAAGTCACCACCCAGATCACCGGGCACCTCCAGGCAAAACTGCCCGCCTACATGATTCCCGCGGCATTTGTTGTGCTAGAGGCGCTGCCACTTACCCCCACGGGCAAGGTGGATCGGCAACGCCTGCCCCAGCCCACCTACACCGCTGCCGAAACCTATGTCGCACCTCGAACGCCAATTGAAGCCAAGCTGTCGGCGATGTGGTCAAAGCTGCTGCATCTAGACAGGGTGGGAGTCTGCGACAACTTTTTTGCACTGGGGGGCGATTCGCTGCTGACCGCTGTGCTGATGACCTATGTCGAAGAGGCGTTTCAGGTTGAAGTGTTTACCGGGCAGTTTTATCAGTCACCCACGGTTGAGGGGTTGGCGGCTTTGGTGGAGCAGGCTCAACAAGGAGCGGTATTCAGCCCGGTCTCGATGGATTTACAGGCCGAGGTGGAAGCGCTACCTGCGATCGCACCAGCTCCGGGGCAGGTGTTTGAGTGGGTCGATGAGCCGCGCCATCTGTTTCTAACGGGGGCAACGGGCTTTTTGGGAGCCTTTTTGCTGCATGACTTACTGCAACATACATCAGCAACGGTTTCTTGCCTGATTCGGGCTGCCAGTGAAGCGGAGGCCATGGGCAAGCTGCGATCGGTGCTGCGCACGTATCAACTGTGGCAGGAGGACTGGGGCGATCGCATCATTCCAGTTTTGGGCGATTTGGGACAACCCAACCTGGGCTTGACGGTGCAGCAGTTCAACCAGTTGGCCGAGCGAGTTGACGCAATTTACCACAGCGGAGCCACGGTGGACTTTGTCAAGCCGTACTCGGTGCTGAAAGCTGCCAATGTGATGGGTACCCAGACCATTCTGGCGTTCGCGTGTCAGCATCGGCTCAAGCCAGTGCACTATATTTCCACGCTGGGCGTGTTTGGGGCGTTTGGCCATTTCACCGGAGCCAGCCTCGTTGCCGAAGATACCGACCTGGCCATCAGCGAACACTTTTTACATCTAGATGATGGCTATGCCCAAAGCAAATGGGTCGCCGAGCAAATTGTCAGCCGTGCCCGTGCCAATGGAGTGCCTATCAATATTTTTAGACCCGGCTTTATTGTGGGGCACAGCCAAACTGGAGCGCACAATCCCAAAGATTTCATCTCTCGATTGATCAAAGGCTGCATTCAACTGGGTAGTTTTCCCGCGTTGGAAGAGTACAAAGAGCAGATGGTGTCGGTGGACTATGTCAGCCGTGCGATCGTGCATCTTTCCACCCAGCAGAACGCATTGGGACAAACCTTTCATCTCACCCCCCTACCTGGGCAAGACTTGGTGTTATCCGACCTGTTTGGTGTGTTGAGCAGCTACGGTTATTCCTTGAAAAAGCAGCCCTATGCGGAATGGGCCCAGGCCTTGATTCAGCAGGTCAAGCAGTCGAAAGAGAATGCGTTGGCTCCTCTGCTGCCGCTGCTGACCGAGCGGGTTTATCGCCATCAGCAAACACTGCTGGAGCTATACGAGCACACGCCCGACTACGATTCTCACAATGCGATCGCTGGTTTGGCGGAAACGGCGATCGCCCCGGTTTGCATTCTGACGGCTTTGCAGCAAGTTTATTTACCCTACCTGATTGACAGCGAGTTCCTCTCGGCTCCGGCTTCAGCGCGAATGGTGGAGTTTGCCCGTTAGCGTCTTTGCCGACAACCCTGTTGAGCCAACTGCCCTAAAGGGGCGATCGCAACCGTCCAAAAAACTCAAACGCGATCGCCCTTTTACGGCATGAACTGCTTGCACAATCAACCTCTTGCGTAAATTGTTGTGTGGCACTGCCACACAACAATTTACCCCTTCCAAAAAGAAGTCCAATCAACCTCCTGTATGAAGGGTTGCGCGGCTTCGTTGTGTAACGCTTTATGGTGCAAAACCTTTGTCACACAAAGGTTTTGCTGCGATTGAACCAGAGAAGAAGCTTGGCCCAAAGTTGGCCCATGGTTTCAGAGGAACGAGCGCATCTGGAAAAAACAATTACAGAATGCAATCAAGATCTTGCAAGAATGACCCCAAAAGTGTTGGAATAGCAAAGGTCACAAAACGCAGTTGCGGGGGTGTGGCGGAATGGTAGACGCTGCGGACTTAAAATCCGTTGACTGAATAAGTCGTGAGGGTTCAAGTCCCTCCACCCCCATCTAAGTCCCTCGACACCATTAAAAATCAGGCTCCAAAACTCCGTGCCGCCCGCACAGCGGGCGGCACGGAGTTTTGGGGTTTCATATTTCATAATGGCTGCTTACTTGCAATCTATGGTGCTAAATAATTTTCAGGCGGTTGCGGCGATCGCTCCCACGCTTCAGTCTGTGCGGCAACTTCAGCCCTTGTGGGAAACAGGCCACGTGACGCTGTGGGTGCCTCAGTCCCTACAGGATTCGGGTGCGATCGCTCCTCACTCCAGCATCCAGTCTTACCCAAACTCCATTAGCGACCTGTTGCCCACGCTGTGGAACTCGCATCAGGCTCTGGTGTTTGGCTTGGCAACTGGGGCGACCGTGCGGCTGATTGCCCCACTCCTTCAACACAAACAAACAGACCCCGCCGTGGTGGTGGTGGATGCCGCCGGACAGTTTGTGATTAGCCTGTGTGGGGGCCATGTGGGTGGAGCCGATGCTCTGACTCAGGCGATCGCCCCCCTCCTCAAAGCCACTCCCGTGCTGACGGGTGCTGCCAATGCGCTGCACCTTCCTGGTATTGATGTGCTGGGTCAACCCTTTGGCTGGAATCCGGGAACGGGCGAATGGACTGCCGTGAGTGCGGCGATCGCCCATCACCAGCCCATTCAGGTTATCCAAACCGCAGGCTCAGCCCTGTGGCAGCAGCACCTTCCCGCCGATCACCCCTTCCAATTTGAATCGCACCCGTTGGAACCGCACCCCTCCTCAACCGCTGCCCAACTGTACATCACCCCCCACTCCTCACTCCCTACTCCCCACTCCCCGCTCCCCACCGTCTCCTGGCACCCCCGCGTCCTCTGGCTCGGCATTGGCTGCGAGCGTGGCACTTCGCGTGCGGTCATTGAGGCGGCAATTCAGCAGGCGCTTGCCCACCAAAACCTGGCAGAAGGGGCGATCGCTGGAATCGCAACGCTCGATCTCAAAGCGGATGAGGTCGCCCTGGTGGAACTGTGTGGCGATCGCCAGTTTCCCCTCCGCTGCTTCACCGCCGCAGAGTTGAGCCAGGTTGCCGTGCCCACCCCTTCAACGGTGGTTGCCGCCGAAGTAGGAACGCCGAGCGTGGCAGAGGCGGCAGCGCTTTTAGCAGCAGGAGCAGAGGCACAACTGCTGGTGAATAAGCACATTGTTCGCCTGGAGGGGCAACCCGGCGCAGCAACGGTGGCGATCGCCCAGGCTCAGCAGGAATATATTGGTCGGACTGGGCAGCTGTGGCTAGTGGGCACTGGGCCAGGAAAACTCAATCAAATTACGCCAGCGGCTCAGGCGGCGATTGCCCAGGCCGATGTGGTGATTGGGTACTCCTTATATATCGATTTGATTCAGCCGTTGTTGCGACCTGGGCAAATTGTTGAAGCGCTGCCCATTACCCAGGAGCGCCAGCGGGCACAGCGGGCCATTGAACTGGCGGAATGGGGCTTGACCGTGGCAGTCGTTTCGTCGGGGGACTGTGGCATTTATGGCATGGCAGGACTGGTTCTAGAAGAGCTGCGATCGCACGGGTGGGATGGCAACTCTCCCTCTATTCAAGTTTTTCCAGGCATTACCGCGCTTCAGGCGGCGGCATCGCGCGTGGGTGCTCCGCTCATGCATGACTTTTGTGCCATTAGCCTGAGTGACTTACTCACCCCGTGGAATGTAATTGAAACGCGCCTACACGCGGCTGCCCAGGCCGATTTTGTGACCGCACTCTACAACCCACGATCGCGCACCCGCACCGAACAAATGGCGATCGCCCAGCGCATTTTTCTGCGCTATCGCAGCCCCGAAACGCCTGTGGCATTAGTGCAATCGGCCTATCGCCCAACAGAGCACATCACCCTCACCACGCTGGGCGAGTTACCGATCGATGCAGTGGATATGCTGACTACCGTCCTCATTGGCAACCAAAGCAGCCAGTTTCACAAGGGTTGGATCATCACCCCCCGAGGCTACTTAGGCAAAGACGTTGGTTAACCTGAGTTTTGGAGAAGCTGAAGCGCCCAGTTTTGCGTACGCCACGTACACGCAAAACTGGGCGCTTCTGAGGGTTGGTTAGGAGGTGTAGGGCTGAATCGCTGCGATCGCCGCTTCGAGGGCGATCGCCACATGAGTCCAATGGGTCCCTCCCTGGCAAAACACTACATAGGGTTCGCGGAGAGGGCCGTCTGCCGAAAATTCCGACGTGCTGCCATCGATAAAGGTCCCGCCGGCCATGACCAACTCACTTTCATAACCGGGCATTTCGGCTGGAACCGGACTCAGGTATGACCCAATGGGCGAATGCTCCTGAATGGCTTTGCAGAAAGCGATGATTTTGTCGGGACTGCCCAGCTTAATTGCCTGAATCACATCTCGGCGGCGGGCACCCGGCAACGGATTCACCGGATAGCCCAACTGGTCGAACACCCGAGCCACGAGATGATTGCCCTTCATCGCTTCACCCACCATTTGCGGTGCCAGAAACAAACCCTGGTACAGCAAACGATTTTGGTCGAAGGTGGCTCCGCCTTCGCTGCCAATGCCGGGTGCGGTCAAGCGGCAGGCTGCTTGCTCAACCAACTCGGCCCGTCCGGCTACGTAGCCCCCAGCCGTCACAATCGTGCCTCCCGGATTTTTGATGAGTGATCCGGCCATTAGGTCGGCACCGACGGCGGTGGGTTCTTGGTCTTCCACAAACTCGCCGTAGCAGTTATCGACAAAGACCACCACATCGGGATTTTGCTGTTTAACCAGGACGATGATTTTTTCAATGTCTGCAATGGAGAGGCTGGGTCGCCAAGCATAGCCACAGGAGCGCTGTATGTGCACCATCCGGGTTTCGGGCCGAAGGGAGGTGGCGATCGCGTCCCAATCGGGTGTTCCCTCGGGTTGGAGTTCCAGCTGGCGATAGGTTATCCCCAGGTCTTTGAGCGAGCCTTGGTTTTCGCCCCGCAGGCCAATCACTTCTTCCAGCGTGTCGTAGGGGGCACCCGCTACCGCCAACAACTCATCTCCCGGACGCAGCACCCCATACAAAGCACAGGCGATCGCATGGGTTCCCGAGACAAACTGCACGCGCACCGCAGCGGCCTCTGCCCCCATCACCTCGGCAAAAACTTGATCCAACACTTGCCGCCCCAAATCGCCGTGGCCATAGCCACTGACGCTGGCAAAGTGATGCACTCCAACATTGTGCCGCCGAAACGCATTCAGCACGCGATGCAGATTCTTTTTGACGATGGCATCAATTTCAAAAAACGTTGGCATCAACGCTTGCTCTGCCTGATGCAGCAGCATCCCACTCATGAACAGCTCTCCCCAATACGGTGTTGAAGCGCGGTGCGCGATCGCTCAATTGCCACGATCTCTGATGATACCCTTCAACTGCATTGCAGCAGTCGCCTGCCCAGAAGGGACGGGTCACAATCGTGAACATATGGGGCGATCGCCCTTCTGCGAGAAATGATGGGTCAGGAATTGGTCAGGAACAAGAGGTCTCTCGACATAGGAAATACCATTGGGAAAACCATCGAAAATAAGATTGCTGAAGACGTGTGACTGGACTTCGAAAAACTTCTCAAAAAAACAATTCTCTTGAAGCTTTTGTCTGGAGAGTTGCAGCACAAAACTGATTTCAATGAAGACGTGAAAGGCTGTGACATCAATGACTTGAGTTTTTTTGACTGCCCATATCCTAAAGCTGGTCAAATTTAGGTTAAGCTTTTGTAGGTCTTTGTATCAATTCCTTAGATTTGTCTCTAATAATGGCGCATGGTGTTCCAAAGACAGTGGCTGATGTAACCCAACGTGGCGTAGATAGATGCAGCACGAACCTAACGCTGACAGGGCCAGCAGCAAGGTTCTAAGATGCTAGATATGAAGATGCTCGAGGGTATAGACCCGTCAGGTTGAATCTACGATGGCTTGGTTGTAAGTACGTGCACTGTAATCGTCAGGCGGAATGTGAGGGGAAAAGGTGACGAGTTTTTTAAACAGACTGCAATCTTTTGTTAAAGAATTCAGTTCCGATACGCCCGATAAGACCGCTGACGCAGGCAGCGCTAGTCACAGAATTGATGAGATGACTCCTCGATCGCCCTCTCAAACCAATGGGCAAGATGCGACATCCGTGAATGAATCGGCGTATGTTGCAGACGTGCCTAATGGGTATGGTGACCCTGGCAACGGGCAAAACGACCATCCGCAAAATGGTCATCCGCAAAACGATCAGCACAATACGGGTGGGCGATCGCACAAGGTCAAAGTTCCCAAGCCTTTGTACAAGCGATGGCCGGCTTGGGCCGTGATGGTCATCCTCATGGGCTCGACAGGTGCCGCTGTCGCCGCTGTACATGTCGCCCGAGAGTTCACCGCGAGCTTGCCCGATCCAGAGGAAGCGTTGACTTACGAGCGAGATGGAACCCTGACGATTCGGGGAGATGATGGCACGGTGTTGCAGCAGCTAGGGCCTGCAACCCGCGAAAAGCTCAAGCTGGATCAAATTCCTGACCAATTGGTCGAAGCATTTTTGGCATCAGAAGATCGTAAGTTCTACGACCATAACGGGGTCGATTACCGAGCCATTGTGCGCGCGGCCTATGCCAACTTGACGGCAGGCGAAGTTGTAGAGGGTGCCAGTACCATTACTCAGCAGCTCGCTCGCATTGTCTTTTTGGGGCAAGAGCGATCGCTCAGTCGCAAAGCTAGAGAAGCCTTCCTGGCTCACAAAATGGAAGATGAGCTCACTAAAGAGCAAATCTTGGAGCGCTATCTCAATTTGGTGTACTTGGGTTCGGGAGCCTATGGGGTTGCGGATGCCGCCTGGATCTACTTCACCAAGCCCGTTGATGAGCTGACGCTAGCTGAAATGGCCATGATTGTTGGCATTGCCCCAGCTCCCAGCGCCTACTCCCCATTGGTGAACCCCGACGTGGCTCAAACCCGTCGCAATATTGTGCTGGAGCGTATGGCAGCCAGTGGGTTCATAACCCAAGAGGAACAGGTGCGCGCCTCAGCGGAGCCGCTAGAACTGAATCCCAGTCAGCCACGCAACCTAAATAGCCGTTTCCCATACTTCACATCTTACGTTCAGCAAGAGTTGCCCAAGCTGGTCTCTCAGGATGAGATCGAAGCTGGTGGTCTCACCGTTGAAACCACGCTAAACCCAGCGTGGCAAACGTTGGCTCAAGAGACGGTGAATGATGCCATTGAGCGCTATGGAAGTCGGCAGCGCTTTTCGCAAGCGGCTTTGGTTTCAATTGACCCACAAACGGGTGAGATTAAAGCACTCGTGGGGGGGAACGATTTTCTCGACAGCCAGTTCAACCGGGCCACTCAGGCAATGCGCCAGCCAGGTTCAACGTTCAAAATGTTTGTGTATACAGCGGCGATCGCTGCTCGGTTCTCGCCGTACAAAACTTACACAGACGGCAAGCTATTTGTGGATGGGTATGAACCCAAAAACTATGGCGATCGCTACAGTGGCAACCGAACCATGCGCGAAGCCCTAATTAGCTCCATCAATACAATTGCCGTCCAGGTTTTGATTGATGTTGGCTTTGAACCCGTAATTGAACTCGCCCACAAAATGGGCATTCAATCAGATCTGGTTTCCGCCTATTCGCTATCGCTGGGTAGCTCCGAAGTGACTCCTCTGGAGCTGACGAGCGCCTATGGAACCCTGGCAGCCAATGGCAAACACGCTGCACCCCATAGCATTACTCGCATTACCAATCGGCGCGGCGAAGTGCTGTACGAAATGAAACCAGAGCCGGAGCAGGTTCTGGATGAAGAAGCAGCCTCGATCGTGACCTGGATGCTGCGGGGCGTTGTCACGAATGGTACCGGCGGGAATGCAGCTCTGCGAGGGAGAGCCGTGGCTGGTAAAACAGGAACCTCCGAACTCAACCGCGACTTGTGGTTTGTGGGGTATATTCCCCAAGTGGTCACTGGGGTATGGTTAGGCAATGACAACAACCAACCCACCCGAGGTGCTAGCTCAACCGCCGCTCTAGTCTGGCGCAACTTCATGTCTGAGGCTGTAGAAGACATGGAAGTTGAATCATTTACAAGTCCGCCTCGCCGCCTCATTGTCACGGAGCAAACGATTAAACCGGAGCGCATTCGTCCACGCCGCCTGCGAGTTGCCAACTCGGATTCAGGCACCGAGCGTGAATCGACTCGCTCTCGCTCTACGTCGCGCAGCCGAGAATCGACTCGCTCTCGTGAAGCTGAGCCAGAAACACCGACTCGTACCCCCGAAAGCATCACCCCCAGTATTAAACAGCCTGCTGCATCGCCTGATGAAACGGCTCCGGCACCGTCTCGTAACGAGGCTCCTGCCATTGAGGCACCCCCGGCACCTGAGGCACCCCCGGCACCTGAGGCACCTCCAGATCCCCCGGCGGCAGAACGCCCAGCGCCTCCCCCGCCCGAGCCGGCACCTCCTCCACCTGCTCCGGCCGAACCGCCTCCAGCGCCTCCCCCGCCTGCGCCATCGGCAGACGAATAAGCCGAACGATGCCGAGTCCTATACATTGAGTTATATCGGCGGGTAACATCGGCATACAAAATTCATTTGAAGGAGAGTTTGATCGTGTTGGTATTGATGGATGTCACTGCAACGGGAGCTCAGGGTTCATTTCCCTGGTTGTTTACCGCTGTGTATGTTGTCGGTTTTATTGCGGCTGTGTCGATTGGCTCAGTTGCCTGGTACAACTCCAAGCGTCCTCCCGGTTGGGAAGATCAGGAGCGTCCTAATATTGTTCCTGACATTCAAACGGATGATTCGAGCGAATCTTAAGGCTGCTAGTTCAATCAGCACGATTTAGCGGAGCCCCCTCATTCTGCACAGAGCCTGCAAGTTCAGGCTCTGTTGTTGTGTTTGTGGGCAACTCATGCTGCCCGCATGGACGTATAGCGATAGCCAGTTTGATTAAGACATTTTGGGGGGATGGCTTCGCCATCCCCCCAAAATGTCTTTGTCTCAACTAAGCTGGCGACAGCTATATATGCGATTTAGCCTCGACGAAGCCGCGCCATGAAGAAGCCATCCAGGTTGTGATGGTGGGGCAAAATGGTGAGCCATGGATGAGAGGAGGCGATCGCCCCATTGAACCATTGAGTTGGATCTTCGAGCTGCCAGTCGGGATGGGTAGATAGAAACTGCTGTACAACGGCTTCATTTTCCAATGGGTGCAGCGTGCAGGTGGAATATACGAGCACGCCGTCCGGTTTCACCCAAGTCGAGGCATGGTCTAACAGTTCGTGTTGCAGTTGGGCCAACTCAGCAATATTTTCGGCAGACTGCCGCCAGCGAGCATCGGCGTGGCGGTGCAGCGTACCCAAGCCAGAACAGGGAACATCGAGCAAGACGCGATCGCCCTGTCCCACAAACTGGTCTAAGCTGCGGCTGTCGCCAGCACAGGTTTGAATCATGGAGAGCTGAAGCCGTTGAGCATTTTCAGCTACTTTTTTGAGGCGGTTGGCGCTGCGATCGCACGCCCATACCACACCGCGATCGCCCATCAGCTCTGCCAGGTGGGCTGATTTGCCACCCGGAGCCGAGCATGCGTCAATCACCGTTTCGCCGGGTTGCGGATCAAGGAGATAGCCAACGAGCTGAGCGCTGCCATCCTGCACCATCCACCATCCCTCGGCAAATCCCGGCAATCGCTGCACAGCCCCCACGTGCCCTCGCAGCCGCAATCCTTGCGGAGAATAGGGGAGGCGATCGCTCTCAACCCCAACGTGGCTCAACGCGGCTTGTACCTGTTCCACCGTCGCTTTCAACGGATTCACCCTGAGGTCAATGGTTGGGGGCTGGTTAAACCATTGACATAACGCTTCCGTTTCCTGGAGCCCAAACTGATCCACCCAGGTTTGCACAATCCAGTCGGGAAAGCTGTGGAGCATTCCTAAACGGGCGATCGCATCCTCTGGTAATTGCAGCGGGTCGGTTCCGCCCTCACTCGCTCGAATATACTGGCGCAGCAACCCATTCACAAACCCAGATAACCCTGCAAATCCGTTGGTTTTGGCAAGCTCTACTGTGGTGTTTACCGCAGCCGACGCCGGAATCTGATCGAGATAGCGCAGCTGGTACAAGCCTAAATGCAAAATAAGCCGCAGCTTTGGGGCAGGGGCTTTTTGGGCAAATTGGGCAACCAACGTATCAAGGGTTCGCTGCCGACGCACACAGCCGTAGACCAGTTCAGTCATGAGACTGCGATCGCGCGATTCAAGCTCGGAACGATACAGCGCTTGGTCAACTGCGGCATCAGCAAATGCGCCCTTTTGCACGGCCAGCAGCGCCAACAGCGCAATGTGACGAGGATTGGAAGGTGAAGAAGGTGATGTCACTGTTAGGAAGAAACCATCTTAAATTGCAGTCAAGACCAACAGGACTTACGCCGTTTTGAATGATGTTTGGGGCGCTTAGCGCCCCAAACATCATTCAACCCCCTGGTTTTTCGGATGACGTGTGTAAGTCCTAACCAAGACTGATGCACCGTCTCAGTCCCCAAAAAGGCCAAGAGATTTTGAACAGGCTATGCCCATCCAAAATCTCTATACGGCATCTGTCTTTGAGATGTTTTGCGTTATTCGTGAATCCAGGGCATGATGGTAGGCTGCCAGCTCACCAGCTCTGCATCGGTAAACCACAGAGCAATCTCGGTTTGAGCAGTTTCCGGTGCATCAGAACCGTGAATGATGTTGCGGCCAATGTTGGCGCCAAAGTCGCCACGAATAGTGCCCGGCTCAGCATTGAGCGGATTGGTTGCACCGATGAGTTTACGGGCAGATGCAATGACTCCATCACCTTCCCACACCATGGCCACCACAGGGCCAGAGGTAATGAAGTCAACCAGGCCAGCGAAGAAGGGCTTGTCTTTGTGTACACCATAGTGCTGTTCGGCTAGCTCACGAGACACGCTCAGCGCTTTCAACCCCACCAGGGTAAAGCCTTTTTTCTCAAATCGACCGATGATTTCGCCAACCAGACCCCGCTGCACACCATCGGGCTTAATTGCGATAAAGGTACGTTCCACGACTCGTTAGCTCCTAACTTGCAAAACCTTTCTCATGGTCAGAAAAATGGGATCGTTTGTAAAGTGTTCTGCCAGGGAAGGGTTTGTTTTTTTGCGGATGGTTGTGGCGGATGGGCAGGCGAAAAAGGTATTTTGGGGCTGCTTATTGCCAGGATACATAAGGTTTACAGCGAAATACGTTAGACTTTCTATTCGGTCATTTGTCGTTCAAGAGGATAGTCAGAATGGAGCACGTGGTGTCTGTAGAAGAAGACAAACCTGGAGGCAGAAGCCAACTTGCTGACGCGGTTGATGCTTTACAGGTCCACGCGTTGGAAACAGCGGCTCGCCATCCGGCAGCACACCCCACACACTCGGTACAACCGAACGATCCACTCACGAAGAGGCGAACCATGGTACAAGCGCCAACCCCGCAAAGCACCGCCAAGCGCTGGACAATTGAAGACAGCGAAGAACTTTATCGCATCAATGGATGGGGCGATCCTTACTTTTCGATTAATGCTGCAGGCCATGTGACGGTATCGCCTAAGGGCGATCGCGGTGGGTCGCTTGATTTATTTGAGTTGGTGAATGCGCTAAAGCAACGCAATTTAGGTTTGCCCTTACTCATTCGCTTTTCGGATATTTTGGAAGATCGCATTGAGCGGTTGAATGCCGCCTTTGCCAAGGCGATCGCTCGCTACAACTATGAAGGTGTCTATCGCGGCGTGTTTCCGGTGAAGTGCAACCAACAGCGTCACTTGATAGAAGATTTGGTGCGGTTTGGTCGTCCCCATCAGTTTGGATTAGAGGCGGGTTCCAAACCAGAATTGATGATTGCTCTGGCCACGCTTGATACGCCGGGTGCTTTGCTCATTTGCAACGGCTACAAAGATAGCGAGTACATTGAAGCCGCCATTTTGGCTAAGCAGCTGGGCAAAACGGTCATCATTGTGCTGGAGCAAATTGAAGAAGTAGATTTGGTGATTGAAGCCAGCCGCAAGCTTGGCATTTCGCCGATTGTGGGCGTGCGGGGCAAGCTCAGCACGCGTGGGATGGGGCGCTGGGGCGGCTCTGCGGGCGATCGCGCCAAGTTTGGCCTTACCATTCCTGAAATTTTGCAAACGGTAGAAAAGCTCAAAGCGGTGGGTATGTTGGACTGTTTGCAACTGTTGCATTACCACATTGGTTCGCAAATCTCGAACATTAGCGTGATCAAAGATGCGATTCGCGAAGCCAGCCAAATCTATGTGGAGCTAACGGCGCTGGGGGCGAACATGCGCTACTTCGATGTGGGCGGCGGTTTGGGCGTGGACTACGACGGGTCGAAGACCAACTTCTACGCCTCCAAAAACTACAACATGCAGAACTACGCCAATGATGTGATTGCGGAGATTAAGGAAGCCTGCGATGAGCGGGAAATTCCCGTGCCAACTATCATTAGCGAAAGTGGACGGGCGATCGCTTCGCATCAGTCGGTGTTGGTGTTTGACGTGTTGGGGACGAGTGATGTGCTCACCGAAACGCCAGAACCCGTGACGGAAGACGATCATCTGCTGATTCGCAATCTATACGACACGTACAACAACATTACCGCCGACAATTACCAGGAAGCCTACCACGACGCCACCCAGTTCAAAGATGAATCGGTGAGTATGTTTGGGTTTGGCTACCTAAGTCTGACGGAACGCGCTCGTGCCGAGCGGCTCTACTGGGCTTGCTGTGCCAAAATTTTGGCGATCGCCCGCCAGCAAGATTATGTGCCCGATGATCTAGAAGATCTGGAAAAGATCATGGCGTCGATTTATTACGTTAATCTGTCGGTGTTTCAGTCTGCTCCCGACTCGTGGGCGATCGATCAGCTGTTCCCTATCATGCCCATTCACCGTTTGGGCGAAGAGCCAACCTGTCGCGCCACCTTGGCAGACCTCACCTGTGACAGCGATGGAAAAATTGACCAGTTCATCGACTTACGAGATGTCAAGTCGGTGCTGGAGCTACATTCCCTGAAGCGAACGGGGGGCAAAGATAGCGCCCTGGGGCATGAACCCTACTATCTGGGGCTTTTCCTAGGGGGAGCCTATCAGGAAATTATGGGCAACTTGCACAACCTGTTTGGCGATACCAATGCGGTTCACATTACCCTAACGCCCAAGGGATACCAGATTGAGCACGTGGTAAAGGGCGACACGATGAAGGAAGTACTGGGCTATGTGCAGTACGATGCGGAAGATTTGACGGAAAACATTCGCCGCCAAACCGAGCAAGCGCTGCAAGAGCGTCGAATTACGTTGCAGGAGGCGCAACTACTGCTGCAAACCTATGAGCATTCGCTCAGTCGCTACACGTATCTGGCTTCCTAACGGGCGATCGCCATTGCGGCCAGTTGCCAAAGGTCAGTAGAAACGAGAGTGAAAGGTGGATACCTTTCACTCTTTTGCTTTAAGTCAACTTCTGCATTGCAAGGCTGCTAAACTCATGCATCAATGGGATGCATTGAGGACTGACGCACTTCATCCGAAAAAACAGTCCGCCACATTGCGTTCAACCTTTTGCATCAAGATACCTCTGCCAACCGCAAGCTTCCTGACTGCGGTTCATCACGATGAAGAGATAAGCAGAGTCATGCGAATTGGCTGAACACGCCATATTCATGTCGACTTTCTGCCCAAATTATCTGACTAAATTGTTGCTCGGCGGAGTCGGACAACAATTTAGGCTTCAAACAACGATTCGTGCAAGAGGTCTAAATTGTGATGTTGACAGGAATGAAGTAAACACAATCTTCACGACACAATCTCTAGAAACCGTGTTATTCAGGTCATGATTTGAATGATAGGTTTTTTGCTCACGCCACCTCAAATTCTGACCCTGCATAAAAACGAACAAGGAAAGTCCGTTGAACTATAAAGATTTAAGTAATACATGACACCTCCGCCGGGTTGCAAGTTCCGTGTTTCTGCCAGTCTCCCTTATTTTCTATCAAGCTTTACTAAAAGCTGAGAGACCGACCGTTGAGCTGGGTATTCTTGAATCAACGCTGTTCTAGACCAAGCGCACGGGTGATGATTCATCGGTAAACCGTGTTGTGGTAGGGTGCACCAGGTCAATGCGAATTCATAGGTCGCATCGGCTCGGAAAGAAGACCACGTTATACACGCCAACGGGTTCAACTGAAAACCAGTCACTCTTGAGATCTCTATCCCTTGACATCTCTATCATGAGGGGCTCGTAGAACGATTTGTGTGTTGGCTACAGGTTGTAGGTGTATTCTGCAGACCTTTTCTTTCAAATCCACCTGTTTGTGTAAGTGAGTCGCTGTGGCTGAATTGAACAACCTCACCAATCCCATCACTGCAATGAATCAGATTCACCAGATTCATCTGCCGCCGACGTTTACCGTCAATCAGGCTGTTGATTTTAAGCGGAACTTTCAAGAAATCTGCCAAAATAACCCAGATTTAACTCGGGCAATTTTGGATTTTAGCCAGACGATTTTTATGGATAGCAGCGGCTTGGGAGCGCTGGTGTCTGCAAAAAAGCTTGCTCAGAAGCAGCGAATTGAGCTGGTGCTCCGCAATGTTTCCGAGCAGGTCATGATGGTGCTGGCCCTTGCTGACCTGAACAAGCTGTTTGTGATTGAGGAAGCGCCATCTGAGGCCGAGCCGTTGCCGACGGTGCACCATGAAATTGCAGCAGAAGCGAGTCCATCTTTAGCGGAATCGGTTCCTGTTGTTGAGGCCGCCGCTCCGTTTCCTAAGGCTCCTGCTGTTGTAAAACGTCGCCTCAAGCGAGAAGATCCATTCATTACCCATCCCTCGGTGCGATCGCCCTCCAAACGAGCAATGGATATTGCAGGAGCCTTGGTTGGGCTGACCATTACGGGGCTGCTAGCGGTTCCCATTGCGATCGCAATTACGTTGGATGATCCCGGCCCTATTTTGTTCAGCCAGGTGCGCTGCTCTCGAATGGGTCGCCGCTTCAAAATGTGGAAGTTTCGCTCGATGGTGATCAATGCTGAGGCGAAAAAGCACCTGGTGCAAAACGAAGCCAGTGGTGCAATTTTCAAGGCATCCCACGATCCCCGCATTACGCGAGTGGGTCGCATTTTGCGAAAAACCAGCCTGGATGAACTCCCCCAGTTTTGGAATGTGCTGAAGGGCGATATGAGCTTGGTGGGTACACGTCCACCAACTCCCGATGAAGTTGAGCGCTACGAAATTCCCCAGTGGCAACGTCTTGATGTCAAACCGGGTATGACGGGCGAATGGCAGGTTAACGGGCGATCGGCCATCAAGGAATTTGAAGACATTGTTCGGCTCGACTTGCAATATCAAGAGAATTGGAGCCTGATGTATGACATCAAGCTAATTCTCAAAACGGTTTGGATTCTGTTTAACAAAAGCTCTGGTGCTATGTAGTTGAGTTAAGGGGGAGTATTGCCAACTCTGCTTTGCCCGGTTGCACCCTAGCCAAAAGACCCAAAAAAAGAACCTGCATGTTGTGCAGGTTCTTTTTTTGCGGAAATGAGGGTTTCAACCTAAACGCTGGTGAGCTGAGTCCAGTAGCGATCGTATAGCTCAACTGTTTCCTCATCTAGCGGAGCAATTTCCTCGCACTTGGTCAGCAATGCTTCATCGGGATATAGGTTCTTGTTCTGGCGCAGCTCGTCGGGCAGTTGCGCAATTGCGGCCTGACTGGTGGTTGCAAACTTTAGGCGTTCGGCAATGCGGGCAAGGTTGCTAGGCTCCAGCACAAAGTTGAGCCAGGCATAGGCCGCTTCGGGGTTGGGAGCCGTTTTGGGAATCGCCATGGTATCTACCCACAGAGATGAGCCGCTACTGGGAATGATGTATGCCAGATCGGGGTTTTCCTCCATGACCTGAATTGCATCCGATGAATATGCCATGGATGCCAGCACATCACCCGACAAGATGAGGTCTTGCCAGCCGTCGGTTGTGAAGTTGACAATTGCCGGTCTCAGCTCCAACAATTTCTCGTAGGCTTCCTCAATCTCTTGAGGATTGGTGGAATTGTAGGAATAACCGAGCGATCGCAACGATGCCCCCAACACCTCACGTACATCGTTGGATAACGTTAGCTTGCGAGCCAGCTTAGACTGATTGCTCCACAAGTCATCCCAATCGGTTGGGTTAGGTTGCAGCGTTTTGGCATTGTAAATGAGTCCGGTCGTTCCCCAAACGGCAGGAACACTGTACTCATTCCCCGGTAGCGTTTGAAACTTTGCCAAAAGAGTATCTAGTCCGGTAACCTGCGACGGATCAAGCTGCATGAGCATATCCAGCTCAATCATTTGCTGCACCATGTAATCCGACGGATAAATGATGCTGTAGGTATTGCCACCACCCGCTTGCATCCGGGCCAGCATCGTCTCGTTCGAATCGAAAACATCGGCAACCACTTGAATGCCCGTTGCCTCTCGAAAATTTTCGAGCAACTCATCATCGGTGTAGCCAGCCCAGGTGTAGATCCGCAAGGTATTGGAATCGCCACCTGTCTCTGAGCCAGACTGCACATCCGTAAAGGTGCGGCGACAGCTCGACAGGGCGACCCCTGCCAATGCTGCCCCCGACCACTGTAAAAATCGTCGTCTTGACCGCGAAGAGGGTAGTCTGAAATGATTCATCGCTGGATCGTATTCCTTCGCACACCAGTGCTTACGCTAAGGGATTAACTGTGCCGCATCATTCTTAATGTCGGCACAAGGCCAGGCGTGTGCAAGAGGTTGAGTTCTGGTATTCGTCCTCATTCCTCAAAGTCGCCTGCCATTTATTATCCCCAGGAATGAGCAATTTGCTAAAGACTGTTATGTTAAATACATTTCTGAGCCTATGAACAAATCCCTCTACAGCACTCCAAAGCTATTGCTTAGGCTGGTTCTCTGCTCAACCTAACCTACAAACCTTTAAAGGGGAGTGAGAGAGGTGTGTCAACTGGGTTGACGAAAGCTGCAAGGCTGCCCCTTAATCTTTCAGATGCGCCGCAAAGCGTTGCAGTGGGCAGGCTTTACGGCGCAGTGTCATAACTTTAGGTTTGGGCAGACGTTGCCTTCATCGTGAGGGTTATCTGATGTGAATCCTCACGTTCCCTCTTTCCCAAAGGTCATAAAGTGCCAACCTTTGCGGCGATCGCCCGTCATATCAAACACCACATGCTTCACAATGGTGTATTCTTCGAGCGCATAATGCGACATATCTTTGCCAACGCCGCTCATCTTAAACCCACCATGGGGCATTTCGCTGGCAATCGGTAAGTGATCATTCACCCAGACTGTGCCAGCCTGCAACGCCTTAGAAACCCGCATTGCCCGCTGCACATTGAGCGTCCACACGCTAGCGGCCAAGCCGTAGGGAGTGTCATTGGCCAGCTCAATGGCTTCCTCCTCGGTTGAAAAGCGCTTAATCACCAGCACCGGGCCAAAAATTTCTTCGCACACACAGCTTGCCGTTTGGGGTGGGTCCACAATTAGCGTTGGCGGGAAATAGTAACCCTCGGATGGAACATCGCCACAGGTAATCACTTGGTAGCCCTGCTGTTTGGCCTCCTCAACATAGCCCGCAACTTTGTTGAGCTGCGCTTGGCTCGATAGCGGCCCAATGTCGGTATTGGCCTCAAACGGATCGCCCACCACCATTTGCTTGGATAGGTCAGTAAGGCGCGTTACAAACTGATCAAACACGTCATTTTGTACATAAATGCGGGTTGCAGCGGTGCAATCTTGGCCGGAGTTTTGGAAACCGCCCACGATCGCCCCATGGGCAGCCGCTTCAATGTCAGCATCTGCAAACACCACAAAGGGAGCCTTGCCACCCAATTCCAGCGTGACTCGCTTGATCAGGGGGCTAGCCAACTCGGCCACACGCTTGCCCGTGCGGGTGCTGCCCGTAAAGCTAATCATGCCAATGTCGGGATGGGTGCAAATGGCCTCTCCAACCTCAACTCCACCCGTCACAACGTTAATCAATCCTTCGGGCAGCCCTGCTTCTAAAGCAATCTCAGCCAGCCGAATGGTTGTGATGGGCGTGTTGGGGGCTGGCTTCAGCACAATAGCGTTTCCAGCGGCGATCGCCGGAGCAATCTTCCAAATCGCCATCATAAACGGATAGTTCCACGGGGTAATGGCCCCCACAATGCCAATCGGCTCACGTCGCAACATGCTCGTATAACCACTCACATACTCGCCTGCCGCCGCGCCCTCTTGTCGTCGCGCCACCGAAGCAAAGTAACGCAAATTATCAATCGAGAACGGAATATCGCCATTCACAGTTAGCTTCAGTGCTTTGCCGGCATTGCGGCTCTCCAGTTCGCACAACTCCTCGCTGTGGGCTTCCAACGCATCGGCAAACTTCATCAACGCGGCACACCGCTCCCCGTAGGACAACGCCGCCCATCCCGGCTGCGCTTGCTTTGCAGCGGTCACCGCCCGATCCACATCGGCTGCGCTACCCAAAGCCACCGTTGCAAACACCTGACCCGTCGCCGGCTCAAGGATGTCTTCGCTACCCGTACTCACTTTCTCTCCACCGATCACCATTGGGTAGTGAATCAATTTTTCTGTCGTTGCAGTCATAACAACCTCGTGAATTGAAAAACCGACAAATTTATGCGGCAAAGCTTTTAGAAGAAATGCGCTTTTAAGGTCACGCTAAATTCTGCATCTTCTCCTGATTGTATGTCTGTCGCCGATGATTCAGCTTGAGTTCATAGTATTTCGCAATGGAGAAAAGATAACAGGCTGAAGTGTCGGCACAGAACTGAATGTAGAGCATAAATGTGACGATATGTATCCAACCGGAATTCCTCTAGCGACAGAGATACAAAGGGGCTGAATCTGTTCTTTGGGCAGAGGTTGAAGCTGATTCGAACCGAATAAACTGCATACATAACGTCAGCAAAACGTGATAAACGCAAGCACCTGTTTTTGCAAACAAGTTTGAAGAATAGAAAGATTAAACGCGGGGGGAAGTACTCATGGTAAATAGAAATCCGTTAAACCGAGATAACCGTACTGATGAAAATCGTCTTGATCAGATAAACGAGACGACTCCGAACACGATTGACAATGTGAATACACGCCGGGTTACGCCAACCGAGGTTGCCTATCGCGATGGGTATGCAGAAGGCCGCACGAATGAGCATCGGCTCTCGCAGACCCGCAACTATCGCGAAACCGATAGCTTTGCTGGCGGGGCATTTCTAGGAATTATTTTGGCCTCAATTGTTGCATTGATGGCAGGAATTATCTACGTTGCAACCCGTGCTCCCGAAGAAGCCCCAGCCAATACCACTGCACCCGGTGCTGTTGAACCTGGAGTAAACGGAACAACGGTGCCACCGGCCCAGCCCAGTCAAATTAATGTGGCTCCTGCGGCCCCACCGACTGTGAACGTGGCCCCTGCACCTCCCCCGGATGTGAACGTTGATGTCATTGCGCCATCGCCTGTACAACCGCCTGCTGCCCCCTCAGTCGAACAGCCTGTTGGAACTGGGACGGAGTCTGTGGCTCCTCAGGTGGAACCCCAAGCAGATGGGACTCAGCCTGAGGCCGCTCAACCTGTTGCACCCGAAACTGGTGTTCCTGTCCAGTAGGTTTGCATAGGAGGGGTGCCAACTCTACCCCCATTCGCAAACTACACGCAAACGATTGTTACCTAGCTGAAAAGGCGCTTCTCCCAGATGGAGAAGCGCCTCTCTTACAGGGTTTGAGGATGGGTGTAAGTACCTTAGCACCATCAAAAAACAGACCCCAAAATGCTGTGAATGATGAACGACCATCGCATCCAGTGGATTGCCTGAAGCATCTAGGACTCATGCACTGCATCCGAAAACTAAAGGATTGAATGATGTTTGAAGCTCTAAGCGCTCCAAACATCATTCACTTGCGTAAGTCCTGGCATTATTGACTAGGAATTGATCAACGAAAATCCACACCATACTCAAAAGTTTATGGACCTTGGGATGGTGTGGATTGTTGCTTTCAAAGATGCTGAACAGTTTTGGATAGAGAATGCTAGAAGAGAGTAAACCGTGAGCGATCGCGTATTCGCTCTATCCTCTATTCCGTTTCAGGTTGAATACCCGTTCGTTCTTGAGCCTGTTGTCTGGAGCGCAAGCTCATGTATGGACGATGTGTGTTTTATTTATGACTTGCGGTGGTAGTTGGCCGTCATAAAGTGATACCACTGGCCATTATCTTTCAAGATATGGGAAGTCATCACTCGGTGATCAGGACTCTTAAATTCGAGTACGTCTTGATACTGGGCCATGGTGCCGTCGCCTGCCATGGATGGCCCCTCAGAGTTGAGCGTTAGCACGGTTTGATCGGCGTTCAGTTCGCCATCATATTGCCAGAGTTCTGTCATGATTGAGCCAACCCAGGTTCCAACGTAGCGCTGTTTGCGCGGGTCGTAGCCCAGGGTCATCAGCGTTGTGACAGGGCCACATCCGGGCATCTCTCCTTGCCCTTCTGCCAAAACCCAAAGTCCACCGAGCGATCGCACCGTTTCAGCTCCGGTTGAGGTTTCGTTGGGTTGCTCCGCTTCCATTTTGACTTCGGCTTCGTAAGTCCACTCACCGACCAGTTGATGCAACCACTGATGTTCTGCTTGCGGTTGAGCCTGCATAGTCGATTCCGGTTGAGTTTGAGTTTCCATGGTGTTGTCTCCTTATGGTTCATTGACCAATCAATGTGGTTTGTTGGAAATTAATATCGCGATCGCACATGCGCTTCAATGAAGATGACTCTTCAGGCTGACTTATCCGTAGGTTGGCTTTTGGGGCCAGCCAGCGGGCGAATCTTCGAAATCTTCTTGTCGTCCATAGGGTGTCATATCCAGCAAACTGTAGGAATCGGTGAGCGATTCTACCCCACGGGCGTAGGTTGAATAGGTGTGAAACACATCGTTGTCGATGCGAAAGAACACGCTAAGCCCATGACTTTCACCCTGCATCACATTTGGCCCATGCAATTGCTCTAGTTCTGCCTGGTTGCGATAGTTGTACTCAATGGGGGTAACGGTGGCATCGAGCGTGACGTGGAAATCGTAGTTAAAGTCACTGCCAAAGGAGGAATACCACGGTAGATTCCAGCCTTGGCCCGCTTGATAGGCTGCGAGCTTAGGTCGGGGAGCGCGCGAAACGAGTGCTAAAGTTGTGTTGCGCTCATGCAAGAGAGACAAGTCACCCAAGGCATTGACAAAGCCTGTGCAGCCCATGCACCCCTTCTCCCAACTGGGATCAAACATGAAGTGGTAGATGATGAGTTGCGTGTAGCTATCAAACATATCGATGAGTTTGACCGCACCATTAGGGCCTTCAAAGGTGTAGTCTTTCTCCAGCCTGACCATGGGAAGCCTGCGTCGTTCGGCATTAATGCGATCGCGATGTTTGGTTAATTCTTTTTCGTGTTCGAGTAGCGTTTTGCGAGCGGTGAGCCATACATCTCGATTGGCAATGGCTGGATGGGCAACTGTGGTTTGATTCATGATGAGTCTCCTTTCACGATTCCATTCTTTTGGGTATTCACACACCTGTTGCTTCTGCTACGGTTTCCGTTGATTGAATGGTGTTGGGATCCATATACATCAGTTCCCAAATGTGTCCATCCAAGTCTTGAAACCCTTGAGCATACATGAATCCGTGGTCTTGAGGATCACTGTAGGTTTTGCCACCGGCGGCGATCGCGTGACGAACCATGGCATCCACTGTTTCTTTGCTGTCCATGGATAAGCACGTCAGCACTTCGGTACTCTTGGTTGCATCACAAATGGCGTTGGGGGTAAATTCTTGAAACTTTGAATGAGTCAACAGCATCACAAAAATGTTGTCGGCAACAATCATGCAAGTTGCTGTTTCATCGGTGAATTGAGGATTGAACTGAAAGCCGAGTTGTTGAAAAAATGCGATCGAGTGCTGGAGATTGGCGACGGGTAGGTTGACAAAAATTTGAGTCGTCATTGTTACTCCTATTGTGGATGCTGTGGATGAATGAGTGAACAACTAGTACACAGAAAGTTGAAATAATCCTGGAAGCTGTTCAGGATGCTGTAGAGAATTTAATTGACCTGATCGCAGTTGATCATCCAGGGCGTTCCAAACTGATCCACCAACATGCCAAAGCGAACAGACCAAAAGGTTTGTGCGATCGCCATTTTTATGGTGCCGTTTTCTGCCAGTGCGTGAAATAAACGTTCTGCCTCATCAGGCTCGGGTACGCTCACCTGCACATAAAATCCTTGGGGTGGCTCAAAATATCCGGGAGGGCAGTCAGATCCCATCAAGAGGCGGCTCTCTGAGGGAGAAGTCCCGCCACCGTCCAATTCAAGACAGGCGTGCATAATTTTGTTGTGCCATTCCGGCGAAACCTCGTCTGCGGAGGGGGCCTCTGCATGGGTCATCATCATGGTGATTTTGCCACCGAGACATTGCTCGTAAAAGTTGAAGGCTGCCTCACAATTTCCGTTGAACATGAGATAAGAATTGATTTTCATGGTGGCTCCTGGAGGAGGTTGATCGAAGGTTTCTAGGGGTTGAGGGTGAAGACGGCTTGGGCTGTGTCGGGCGCAAAGGGTACTGAAATGTGTTCGTGCACAATTTGCCATGTGTCTTGAACTTTCTGGCACACGGCGGTTGCCCGCATCCACAGTTGCATTGCGGGGTGGTTTTGTTCGCCGATGAAGCGAAAGAGCCAGTGGGCCGTTGCCAGGTTCGTGTTTGCAGTGATCACCAGGTCTCGAGTTTCCATGCCAAATGCATCTGGGAAGCAGGGTAGGCAATCTTCCCATAGCTGGCGAACAGCGCTGTGACCTTTGGTTTGAAATGGGGGGGTGACATCAAAAATGATGATTTCAGGAGCATACCGAGCCATGATTTGATCAACATTTTTGGTGCAGATGGCGTGCTGCTGATCGGAAATCAGTTGACGAATTTCTGCTTCGTGGGTGGTGACGGGATGAGTTGTCGGCATAGATTTTTCTCCTTCCGTAATTTCACGTTTTCGGGGATGCAATGGCAGGGTTCAAGGCTCTGGAAGTCCGGCCACTTCCAGGACAGGGCGAATTTCGACGGTGCCAGCTCGGGCCCCTGGAATTTGGGAGGCGATCGCGATCGCTTCATCCAAATCCTGGGCATTGATCAGAAAGAATCCCCCCAACTGTTCGCGGGTTTCGGCGAACGGGCCATCGGTTACCAGGGGTTTGCCATCGCGCACGCGCACGCTGGTTGCTGTTGAAACTGGGTGTAGCGGAGCCGTTGCAAGATATTGCCCCTTGGCATTTAGTTGTTGGGCGAGTTGAGCAGATTCCACATAGCAGTGCTCCCGCTCGGAGTCGCTCAAGGCGTGTTCATTCATGTAAATCAACAGCAAATATTTCATGCGGTGGCCTCCATCTTTTGGGTATCCATTCGTGCCTGTAGAAATGAGTCGAATTGCGATCGCGCAAATCGACATTGCGCTGAAAAATTTTGGATTCGATACGATCAAGCTTTGTTTCTGTTGTAAGTGAGTCGAACGGGCCTTGCCGAAATCGACAGGTTGTTCAAATTTTTTTGTAAAGTATGGTTTCAAATACAGCGGCAGAGGTCGCTCAAGCGATCGCCTCTACGTACCGTGCAGAATGGGGAAGCATTATCGCCATCCTGATCCGATTGGTGGGTGATTTTGATGTGGCAGAAGAAGCCGCACAAGAAGCCTTTGCGGCGGCAGTCCAACAATGGCAGGATGGCGGCATTCCCAATCTTCCCCGCGCGTGGATTATCCGCACAGCCCGCTACAAAGCCATCGATCGCCTGCGTCGCAAAACGCGGCTAACCGAGAAGCTGGAATGGTATGCCGCTTCTGGGCTCATTCCATCCAGCGAAGACCCCGCCTATGACCGCGAGGATATTCCAGACGATCGGTTACGGCTCATTTTTACCTGTTGTCATCCAGCCTTGGCCATAGAAACCCAAGTGGGATTGACCTTGCGAATGCTGGGGGGGCTAGAAACTGATGAGATTGCCCGCGCGTTTTTGGTGCCGACTGCAACGATGGCTCAACGGTTGGTGCGCGCCAAACGCAAAATTCGAGATGCTGGAATTCCCTACAAGGTGCCAGATACTGCTGCGATCGCCCCTCGTATTGAAGCCGTGCTGAAGGTGATTTACCTCATCTTTAACGAAGGGTATGCGGCTACCAAGGGAGACGGAATGCTGCGGGCGGATTTGTGTACCGAAGCGATTCGCCTGGGAAAACTGGTGCGGCAGTTGATGGCTCCCCATCCACCTGCGGAAGTGACCGCCCTAGTGGCGCTGATGTTGCTGCACGATTCGCGGCGAGATGCCCGTTTGGATGCGGCAGGCGATCTCATTTTGCTGGAAGATCAGGATCGGCGTCTCTGGAATCATTCGCAAATTGCGGAGGCGTTGCCCCTGGTGGAAGAAGCCTTGCGCGATGGCCCAGGAGGGTATGCACTGCAAGCGGCGATCGCAGCCCTGCACTGCCAAGCCCCACATGCCGAAAATACCGATTGGCCCCAAATTGCGCGACTGTATGAGGTGCTGGAACGGGTACAGCCCTCGCCAATCGTGTCGTTGAACCGGGCCGTGGCGATCGCCATGGCTAGCAGTCCTCAGGCTGCCATGGAACTGATTGATGGGTTAGCCGTTGAACTCGATAGCTACCATCTCTTTCACGCCACACGGGCAGATTTGTTACGCCGCATGAACGCATTTGAGGACGCAGCCCAACACTATCAGCGGGCGCTGGAACTAGTCACAAACGATAGCGAACGTCGCTTTCTAGAACGGCGATTGCGCCAAGTGCAAACCTAGGGACTGCCCTCATTCAATCTGAACTTTTGAGTGGATGTGAGGATTCGTCTGATTGTTCAGCCCGGTTGCCTGTCTGTACGGGGATGATTGGCGGCAAAATGTACTTTGATAATAATTTTATTCGGTCGCTGCTTAAAGTTTGTGCATTAAACTTTAGTCATATTAATTCGTTGAGATGTGGCGATCGCTCCTCAACGAATCTTTGATTTATCATTTATAAATAATTAAGCCGGTGCTAAATATATAAAAACTTAATTAATTTATGAATTGATTGACGTTCATAATTTGGCACTTATTATCTAAGTATCTATTAATTTTGCAGTAGATAAATTTTGTCACGATCAATCAATTTTTGCCTTCATGACTGTTGCTGCTTATCTCACGAAATGTAAAGTCAACCTGATTCATCTTAAACATTCATTCAAGACAAAATTAACCTTGGCGAGAGCATAAGTATAAAAGCAGTTTTGTTTCCTGATGTTCGGCTAAAGCCGTTGATGAGTATAGATTCTGTAGTTGCTTTAAATTACCCTGAGAGTGTTATTTTCAAGAGGTTCTTTAGATGTTTCTTATAACCAGACTTTAAAGTGTACTGAAGGGAATACCATCTTAGCCATATCAAGCTTTAGTCAACTTCGTGACTCGATTTTTGCTCAGACGACCTAAACTGAGTTTGGCATTTCAGCTGGGCTTGTCATTTGGTGCGATCGCATTTCTACTCGCGCTCATTTCTGGATGGATAACCGGGAGGCTGGCCCAATACCAGCTCGAAAAAAACGTAGGTGGTACACTAGTCCATTTATCTCACGATCTCTCTTACACGCTCGATCAAAGTATGTTTGAGCGTTATCGAGAAGTGCAGATCTTGGCAGGGCTACAATCGCTGTACAGCTCACAAATCCCACTCGCAGAGAGGCAGGCCCTGCTGGATACCCTGCAAGCCACCTATCCAGACTACTCTTGGATTGGCTTTGCCGATGCGGATGGCACGGTTCAGGTCAGCACTCAAGGCTTGCTGCAGGGGCAAAACGTTGCTAGTCGTCCCTGGTTTCCGAATGCTCGCTATGGGCCGTATGTAGGGGACGTTCACGATGCGGTACTGCTTGCTAAGCTGTTGGCTCCCGATTCTGAAGAGCCATTAAGGTTTGTCGATATCTCGGCCCCTGTTGTGGATGCCCAGGGGCGATTTCAGGGAGTTTTGGGTGCACACTTGAACTGGCAATGGGCTTCCGCAGTGGAAGCGGTTTTGAGAAATACTCCCGTTGCGGATGGGAAAGAAATTTTTGTATTGGATAAAAATGCTACGGTGCTGCTGGGGCCACCTGGATGGGATGGCAAAACATTAAACTTGCACAGCGTTGATCTTGCTCGAACGGGGCAAGATGGCTACATTATTGAGCGTTGGCCGGACAAGCAAACTTATTTGACCAGTTTTTCGCAAAGCAAGGGATATCGAACTTATCCCGGATTGGACTGGATTGTGCTAGTGCGTGTGGATACTGCGATCGCCTTTGCTCCAATTCGAGATCTTCACCGACAAATACTTTGGGGTGGGTTAGTACTCAGCAGTGGGTTTACAGTGCTGGGCTGTTGGGTGGCTCAACGCATGACTCGTCCCATCCTCAACATTGCCTCTGCTGCCGAACAAATTCGACAAGGAAACCGCACGGTAGAAATTCCAAACTCGCTCTACCAACCAGAAATTTCTCAACTTTCTCAAGCGCTGAGACAGCTGATTTATGACTTAATCGAAAACGAGCATGAATTAGAAAAACAACTTGTACAGCGACAGCAAATGGCAGAGTCTTTGCACCGAAGCGAGGAGCAACTGCGCCAAATTGTAGACAATATTGAAGATGCATTGTTGCTTAAGGAAGTGGGTACGGGGCGCGTTATCTACTACAACACAGGGTATACCAGACTCCATGCAGATTTAGCCCCTCAGGGTCTCGAAGATATTCATCGCTGGATGCGATCGCTCCACCCTGATGATTACGCCCGCATCTCGCAAAAACTGCAATCTCAGCTCAACGGTGTTTCCTTTACCCAAGAAGATTATCGCCTTGTCACGGCGGATGGCAGTATTCGCTGGATTTCGGATCGGGCATTTCCGATTCGGGATGAAACTGGCAAGGTGTATCGCTATGCCGTCATCAAACGAGATATTAGCGATCGCAAGCACGCCGAAGAAATTCTCAAAACTCTCTTAGAAAATACCGCCTCTGTTACAGGGCAACAGTTTTTCTACACACTGGTTCAACATCTTGCAACCGCCCTAGATGTTGAGCATGTCTTTATCGCCGAACAATGTTTAGGCGGCACCATGAAGACCCTCGCCTTTTGGTCGCAAGGCCAAATGCAAACTAATCTGTGTTTTAGTTCAGACAATGCTCCCTGCTGCTTTATTCTCACCCAAGGGATTTATTACTGCCCCACGGAAGTGGCTCAACGGTTCCCCCAAAATTTATTTCTCAGCAAAATTCAAGCGCAGGGCTATTTTGGCATAGCCCTCAAAAACGCAGTTGGGCAGATCTTAGGTACTCTGTGTGCTATCAGCAGCAAGCCCTTGGGCGATCAAAGTCACTACATCACAATCTTGCACATTTTTGCTTTACGAGCGGTTGCCGAACTGGAACGACAGCAAGCCGAAATTACACTGCGCGATCGCGAAGAACGCTTTCGCCTGTTAGCAGAAAACACCCGAGATTTGATTTGTTTGCATGAAATCAATGGGTGTTTTCTCTATCTCAGTCCTTCCTGTAAAGCGTTACTTGGGTTCGAGCCAAGCGAATTGCAGGGTAAAAACCCATTGCACTTACTTCACCCAGATGATCGCCGCATCGTTCAAGTTGCAATTCGCCAAACCGTTACTCATAACCGCGAGTCTCCAATTACCTACCGAATTCGCAAAAAAAATGGAGACTATATCTGGCTAGAGAGTTTTGTAAAACCTGTCACGATGCATGACCATCAGCAGGTTTATCTACAAACGAGTTCTCGCGATGTTACAGATAAGGTTCGCATTCAGGAGCAGCTTCAGTATGATGCTGTTCACGATTTACTCACGGGCTTGCCAAATCGGACGCTGCTGCTGGAACGGTTGAACCTGGCCTTAGAGCGACTTGATCAAAATGCTCGATTTTTGTTTGCGGTTCTGTTTGTCGATTTAGATCGCTTTAAGATGATCAATGACAGCCTGGGGCATTTGGCTGGCGATCAACTTTTATTGATGGTTGCGGCAAAGCTTAAGGCCGCTATTCGACCCACGGATTTGGCGGCACGACTGGGTGGAGATGAGTTTGTGATTTTGCTTGAAGATGTGGAAAATCCCCAGGATGTTTTTCGGGTGAGCGATCGCATTTTGGAATGTTTGCGATCGCCCGTTGAATTGGGTACCCACGAAGTTGTCATGAGTGCCAGTATTGGCATCGTTATGGGAACTTCAGCCTATAAAAGTAGTCTGGATTTGTTGCGAGATGCCGACATTGCGATGTACTCCGCCAAAGAAAAAGGCAAAGATTGCTATGCCATTTTCAACACAGCCATGCATGTTCAAATTATTCGGCAACTTGAATTAGAAAATGATCTGCGACAAGCGATCGAAGGCCGTCAATTTACATTGTTCTATCAACCAATCGTGTCTCTTGCATCCGGTCAGTTGTCCGGGTTTGAGGCTCTTGTTCGGTGGCAACATCCTCAAAAAGGAATGGTTTCTCCTGCTGAGTTTATTCCGATTGCCGAGGAAACAGGGCTGATTGTGCCGTTGGGGAAATGGATTTTGCAAGAAGCTTGCCAGCAAATGGTGACTTGGCAAACCCAATTTGCCGCAGCTCTTCCTCTCAAAATCAGTGTGAACCTATCGGTAAAGCAGTTACGAGAAGCGTGTTTGCTCAGCCAAATTGAGCATATTTTGCATGAGACGGGATTGCCAGGTAGCAGCTTGGCGCTTGAAATTACCGAGAGTATCCTAATGCAAGATATTGCGATTGTTAGCGATGTGCTGGAGCAACTAAGAGCATGGCATATTCAGATTAGTATTGATGATTTTGGTACGGGTTTTTCATCGCTCAGCTATCTTCATCGTCTGCCAGTGAATAATTTGAAAATTGATCGCTCGTTTATTACAAACTTGCTGGATAGCCCTAGAAATTTAAATGTGACTAGCACTATTATTAAGCTGGCTGATGAGTTGGGCATCAATGCGATCGCCGAAGGGATTGAATCAGCCGAACAGTTGAGGCAGCTTAAGTTTCTTGGCTGTGAACTGGGTCAAGGATACTTATTTGATGCCCCAATTGCGGCTGATGCGGCTCAGCAGTTGATTTGCCATCTCAGTGCTACCCAGCGCACAGTTTCTAGATTTTCTTCCATAGTGCGCTCGTTAGATGTTTAGCAGATCGTTCAAAGTAAGTACCTTGACACCATTAAAAACCAAACCCTAAAACTACCTGAGTTTTGGACAGGGCTTACGCAAGCCCCCTAAATCTGGTGTGTTGGTGTTGTGGGTAGGGTGCTTTGCACCCTACCCACAACACCAATGCGCAAGTCCAGTTGGATAAGCTGAAGTGCCCATTTTTGCATACGCAACGCGCACGCAAAAATGGGCTTTTCTCAGGTTTGTGCGATGCGCAAACCTGAGAAAAGCCCTTAACCGAAACTGATGTTAATCAACTTCGTCTCTGAAATCGTGATGAATCCAATTCAAAATTTGTTCAAATTGGAACTGGTCTGCGAGTTCGGTTAATTGAGTGGCCAAGGTGGCAAATTCTGGCGAAAGTTGAGCTGTAAGTTCAATAATTGCGCGATCGTTTCCGTGCATGGTTGCTTTTTCTAGCTGGTTCAGCCATGTGGGGGAAAGCTGCCCAAGCAAGGCCGTATCAAGCAGTGGATGGGGTGGTGGAGGAATGACTGAAACATCGACCGTAGAAGAATTGTGGGATCGTTCCGACTCTGCATATTCATAGTCTAGGCCCAGGTGCTCGGACAGTTTGAGGAAAACTGTTTCTTCCCGAAATGGCTTGTTGATGTAGTCGTTGCATCCGACGGCTAAGGCCAGGGCGCGATCGTCTTGCGAGGCTTGGGCTGTCAGGGCCAGAATGATCGTTGTTTTATCTTGTTCCATGCTACGGATTTGTCGGGTTGCTTCGTAGCCATTCATTCCTGGCATGCGAATATCCATCCAGATGAGGTCGGGCTGCCAATCTTGCCATCGTTGAACGGCCTCTCGCCCTGTGGTTGCTTCTCGAACCTGTAGGCCGATTCGAGTCAACAACCGCACCATTAACAACCGATTTTCGCGTTGATCATCCACAACCAGGATGCGATAGGTGGGCTGGCCGGGAGCTAACCCAATCACCGTGCGATCGCCCGGTTCGTGAGTGATGGGTACCTCATCCGTTGCGCACACCGTTATGGTGACTGTAAACGTACTGCCCACATTGGGAACGCTCTGTACCGCGATCGTTCCGTTCATTAAATCAATCAACCGACGGGTAATTGCCAACCCTAACCCAGTCCCGCTGGTGGATTTTTTGCCTGCTTCCGCCTGAACAAACGCTTCAAAAATGGTGTCTTGTTCTTCGGGGGCAATGCCAATGCCCGTATCAATCACCTCGAACTGTAGCGTGTAGGCAACAGGCAGTATTTGGCTGATTGTTGAGCTGTGGTGTGTGTGCAAGTGGAGCCTAGAGCAAGCATGAGTTGGGGCTTCTTGCCAGGTATTGCGGAGCGTAACGTGTCCTTGCTTTGTAAACTTAATGGCGTTACTCAACAGGTTAAGCAATACCTGACGCAACTTTTGTTCATCAGCAATGATGAACTGGGGGGTATCTGGTGCGAGATCAAAGGTGAGTTGCAACCCTTTGGAACTGGCTCGTTCTAGCATCATGCTGTGAAGCCCTTGCAAGAGGGCACCCAGATCAAACCCAACTTCCTTTAAAGTGCTATGGCCGGCTTCAATTTTGGAAAGATCCAAAATATCGTTGATCAGGTTTAAGAGATGATCGCCACTGCGCTGAATGGTATACAGATCGTCCAGTTGGTCGGCAGTTAGGGTGGGGTCATGGGTCATGACTTGAGCGAATCCTAGAATGACATTCAGCGGCGTTCGCAGTTCGTGACTCATGTTGGCGAGAAACATACTTTTGGCCAGGTTGGCGGCTTCTGCGGCTTCTCGGGCCTGCTGCAAGGCAACTTCTTTGCGCTTGCGATCGCTAATGTCTTGTCCAATTCCTAAAAACCGCTCACCCGAAAGCGGTACATTGGCCCAGGAAGTTTCTAAGGACTGCTGTTGAGCATTGAGCGTGGTGAGATCTTTCCAAGCTCCGGTTGCTGCCAGCATATGCTCCAGCACCATTTGGCGATAGGCTGGATCGGGGTAGCATTCGACTAAAATATCGTGCTGCTTCCAATCTTCCAAGCTCCACCCTAGCGTTTGTTCTAGCTCTGGGTTAATTAACTCAATCGAGCCTTGGCTGTTGAACAGGGCAATCATGACCGGAATGTGGTCAACAATCGCCTGGAACATTTCTTTTTGCTCTCGTAATGCTTCTTCTGCACACTTTCGATCGGTAATATCCATCACGGTGCCGAAATAGCGATGAATCCCTCCAGCCTCGTTGTGGACGGCGATCGCCTTTCCTGCTACCCATGTCACCGTACCATCGGGTCGCTGAAAGCGGTATTCCAGCACAAAAGTCCGACCTAGCTGGGTGGACTGTGTCCATTCCATGACAACTTGCTCCCGATCATCTGGATGCAGAGCCTGTTGCCATCCATTGCCTATGGCATCGGCAAATGATAGCCCAGTCATCTCCAGCCAACGGGGATTGACATATACGCACAGCCCATCGTCATCCGCTTGAAAAATGCCAACCGGAGCATGGGTTACCAATATGCGGAAGCGGGCTTCACTTTTCTGTAAAGCCATTTCTGCCTGTTTGCGCTCGGTAATATCTGAGGCTAGGCCAATGGTGCTTTTTACGTTTCCTTTCTCATCAAATGTGGGAAACGTTCGGCTCAAAATCCAGCGAATGGAGCCATCGGGCCGAATGATGCGATATTCCTTTTGAAACGGTTCTCCTATGATTTGCTGTTGCAAATCGGCTGTTACCCAGGGCCGATCGTCAGGATGAATGCTTTCCAGCCAGGAAGCAGGATTTTGGTACAGGCTCTCACGCGATCGCCCCCAAATCGTTTCATAGGCGAGACTGACATAATCGACTTGCTGAACATCGGGTGTGTTGATGAAGAAGACATCTTGAATGGTTTCGGCAATTTGTCGAAACCGTTCTTCGCTCTGGCGAACAATGTGTTCTGCCTGTTTGCGCTCGGTAATATCCCGCGAGATACACAAAATCGACTCAATCTCACCCTGGGCGGAATATTCGGGAACGATCGCCATTTCAAAACAGCGATCGCCTTCTAGCGTGGGGGTTTCAAACTCAATGATTTGTTTTTGCCCCGTTTCAAGTAAGCGGGCTGCTGCCGCTTCCCAGGCAGTAATCATGCCCTCATCCATATCCAACTCTTGACAGGTCTTCCCAAAAAAGACATCAGGAGATAAGCCGGTGAGGCGGGTTAAAACAGGGCTAACGTAGAGATGGCGCAGATTTAGGTCAAAGCGTTCAATAATATCGGGAGAATTTTCAATCAGATTCTGAAATCGCTTTTGTGAAATGGCCAAGGCCACTTCAGCAACTTTGCGATCGGTAATATCGAGCGCGGTGCCAAATAGTTTTTCGATCTGTCCCTGGTCATTGAATCTGGCTTTTCCCCGGGCTTCGATATAGCCCAGCGTGCCATCTTTTTTGAGGGTTCTAAGTTCAATCTCGTAGGGCATTCCCTCGCGGGTGGCGCGTTCTAGAACCTGCTGTAGGTGATCGCGATCATCGGGGTGAATGTAATTAAAATGTTCGGCATAGCCTGGCTCTGGATTGTGAGGATCAAAGCCAAACATGCGGAACATTTCATTTGACCAGGTAATGTGTTGTGTGGCGACATCTAGCTCCCAGTTGCCCAAATGAACCATTGCCTGAGCCTCGGCCAAAGCAGCTTCACTCTTCCGCAGTCTTTCAATCGCTTCTCTGCGTTCATCTTCCATGCGTTTGCGATCGCTGATATCCGTCATCATGGCGATCGCCCCAGCATACTGCCCCATCGCATCCAACAAAGGACTGGCAGACACCAACACCCATAGCGCCGAACCATCCCGCCGCTCAAATTCAAATTCGTACTGTCCGGACAAGCTCTGATGATTGTGGTGCAGGTGAGCCTGGGCCAAGTCTCGGTTTGCTTGCGTCATAAAAGCAAAGACAGGCTGACCCAGCATATCTTCCACGTCGTACCCTATCAAAGCTGCCATTCGAGGATTCACAAATGTCGTTCGGTGCTCGGCATCGAGCATCCAAACGCCTTCCATCGCCGTTTCAATAATGTTGCGATATCGAGCCTCGCTGGCTTGTAGGGCAAGCTCTTGGCGCTTGTTTTCTGTAATATCCAGGTGGCTGCCCACCATGCGAATCACCCTGCCCGCTGCATCTTTGAGGTGCAGCGCCCGCGACAGCACGTAGACCGTTGATCCGTCCTTATGGTGAAACCGTTGAATGGTTGTAAAGTGATCGACTTTGCCACTGTTGTAGGCTTCTGTCAGTTGGAGAGCTGCCGCCCGATCCTCCTCGTAAATGAGCGATGCCCACATTTCAAGGCTGTTTTCCAGCTCATGATCGGCATAGCCCAGCATGGCTTTCCACTGCGGCGAGAAGTAAATTTCATGGGTCAACAGGTTCCAGTCCCAAAAGCCTTCTGATGAGGCTTGCAGCACAAGTTCAAGCTGCTCTTTAGTCCACTTCAGTTCTAGCGCGGCTTGTTTGCGCTCGGTAATGTCGCGCACCACAACCAAAACTTCATTGTCCCAAAGGCGGGTAATGCACGCTTCTTCGTAAAAGATCTGGCCTTGGTCATTGAACTCGTATTCTTGCCACTGAGTTTCGCCCGTGGCGATCGCCTGTTGAGCCAGGTGCACCCGCTCTTGAGCAATATCCGCAGGCAATATATCAAAAATTGAAGCCGTCTCAAGCTGGGCTCCATTCTTGGGCCACAATCGGTGTACGTTGCCTGGGTTAATGATTTGAAGCTGCACACCATCCTGCCGCATCCGCATCAAAAAGTCGGGAACCGCCTGAATTAATGCCCGGTTGGTTGTTTCACTCGCTTGAAGCGCGGCTTCTGTCTTCTTTCGCTCGGTAATGTTAATGTGGCAACCAATCATGCGCAGCGGATTCCCCGCATCATCCCACTCAATCACCTGCCCAGAGCAAATCACCCAAACAATCGATCCATTTTTGTGGCGATAGCGCACTTCGTTGTAGTACCGGGTTGCTCCACGGCTTTGAAAGTGCTGTTCCAACTGCTCATTCACCCTGAGTAAGTCTTCCGGCAAGAGCAGCGCTTCCCAGACTTTGGGAGAATTGGGCAGCTCATGGGTTTCATAGCCAAACATGCGTTTAAAGCCAGGACTCAAATATGCGTACTCGTTGGGAATATCCCAATCCCAATAGCCTGCAAAACTAACGTCAAGAATTTGTTCTAGCAGTTTGAGTTCTCCGCTAACTTCTTTCGCTTTCAGTTCCAGCGCATCTGCCCGCTGGCGTTCCGATTCAAGCTGTTTGTTGGCGGTAATGTCCTGCACGATGTAGGAAAACTGCGATCGCCCACTTTCGGCAACCCCAATGTGGGAGACCACAACCGATAACCAAGCATGGTGAGTTGGTGTGATGTGTTCATAGGTAAACTGAACCGGCTGCTGACTAGCTTGGCTCTGATGGTAGTATTGCATCCACTGGCGAATGTACTCTGGCGGTACCCCAATCTCGCTAGCCCATCGGTGGTCTAGGGTTTCAGGAGTCACCCCAAAAAAGGCCAACGTAGCCGGGTTATGGAACGTATGGAAAATATCGTGGTCGGATAACTCTACCACTCCCATCATCAGTGGCGATGTTTCGTAAAAGATGCGGAGAGTCGCGGCTTGCTGTTGCAGAAGGGCTTCGGCAGCTTTGCGATCGCTAATATCTCGATGGGTGCCTGCCATGCGCAACGGTTGGCCCTGTTCATTGCGGGCAACCACCTTCCCGTAGTTGGTCATCCACCTCCATTCGCCCGATTGGGTGCGAACTCGGTAGTCAAACTGGTACGGAACGGAGGAATCGGCTAGGTGGGCTTGCAAGCGATCGGCAACCCAGGGCCAATCATCCGGATGGCTAATCTGCTCCCAGATCTCAGCATTGGGGTGTAATTCTCCCGGTTGAAATCCCAACAGCTCACACATGCGAGGATTAAAGAACACCTCCCCGGTTTGAAGGTTCCAATCCCACAGGCCATCTCCCGAACCTTCGAGAGCCAGTTGCAAACGCCGCTCACTTTCTTCCAGGGCTGCTTCGATTTTTTGGCGAGCAGTTACATCAATGCCAATGCCACCGATCGCCACATGACCCTGCTGGTCATAAATCGGAAACTTGCGACTCAGAAACGTATGAGGCTCTCCATCCATCGATACGGCGCTCTCTAGGGCTTCTAGCACCTCGCCCGAGTCCAGAACCTGTTGGTTGTTGCGCAGGTACTCTTGAGCAATTTCTGTGGGGAAAAGGGAAGCTAACGATGCGCCAAAGGCCGTTTGCTCGGTGAGACCAACAAACGCTAACCAGGCTGGATTGGCATAGTTGATAATGCCCTCCGCATCTGCGATCCAGGTTGCAGCAGGCACATGGTTCATAAACGACTGGAAGCGATGCTGGCTGGCCTGGAGCGAGGCTTCTGCTTGGTGGCGTAAGCGCTCTTCCTGCTTGCGCGTGCGAATGTCCTGAATGATTTTTGACGTGCCAATGACGTGCCCATCTGGATCAATCACGGGCGACATTGTAATGGAGACATCAATCAAGCGCTGATCTTTAGTAAAGCGTTGGGTTTCGTAGGTTTCTAAGCGTTGGCCCTGGTTGACTCTGGCCTGAATGTTCTCGGCTTCTGGTTGATGCTGTGGAGGAATGAGCATCTTGAACGGTTGGCCAATGGCTTCTGTTGCGGGATAGCCAAATAGGGCTTCTGCGGCCGGGTTCCAACTGGTAATGATGCCGTCTACCGTGAGGCTAATGATGGCGTTTTGGGAAGATTCAACGATTGCGGCCAGCCGCCGAACCTGGTTCTGTTCTTCTAGCAGTTCGGCTGCGGTTTGCTTGTAGCGCTGAATTTCCTCACACAGTTGGGTGTTGGTTGTTTCGAGTTCGCGAGTTCGGTTGGTCACGTCGGTTTGCAAAGCTGCCTTGGCGGTTTGCAATTGCTCAATTAACGCAGCCTGATCAATGGCAATTCCAACGTGTAGGGTCAGCAGTTGCAGTCCTTCTATTTCGAATGGCTGCCACGATCGCGCGGCTTGGCAGTGGTGAACGATGAGTAGTCCCCACAGACCTTCACTGCTAAAGATGGGGCTGATGAAAGTGGCCTGAACGTGGAGTCTGGCGAAAGCTTCGGCGTGGCCCTGAGGTAAGGTGGCGGTGGCCACATCGGCGATCGCCCAGTAGGGTTGATCCTCCTTTGCGATGAGCCCGCTTAGGTAAACCCCAGGATCATCGGCGGTCTGCTCCATCAGCGACCATTGAGGTTCGGATACGGCCTCGACAACAATCGTGCCGGACCCTTCGGCATTGAACTGATAGATGAACGCGCGATCGCCCTGCAACAACCGCTGCACTTCGCCAACCGTTGTGTGTAGCATTTGGGTTACATCACGAGCCTGACGGATGCGCTGGGCCATCGTGTGCGCCAAATTGCTCCAGGATGCCCCCAATCGGGAGCTGGAATTGCCAGTATTACCACCATTGGGAGTGCCGCGATCGTGTGGCGTCTCTGCACTGCTCATCCGTACTATCTCCTTCGAGCTAAACTCAACTCAATCTCGCGTAAACGGGTAGGGATTTTCTATCGATGAGCCGTTTATCCATGCCCCCCTCTTAGTCTCTACTCCCAACTGCCCAATCCTAAACGCCCAAACTATTCAGTGCCTAATACCATAAGTGCCCAAGACAAACAGGTGGATTCCCGTAGATTATCAAAACTTTGGATTATCTAGCTTTAACCATATCTGGCTCCCAATAGGTGCGATCCATCTGCAAAATCAGTCTGGGCCGTTCATGATGTTCAATAAGCTATGCCCACGATAGCTTTTGGCAGATTTTGACAGGTTGCTAGCCAGCCTCAAGCGGTTCAGTCCCACCAAATCAATGACCTCAGACAGAGGTTGCTTGTTCTTCCCGTTCACTAGCATCCATGCAATACATCCAAAAGGAATAGGTGGGTCTTTGATTGGTTCGCGCTGGTTGTGTACGATTGCGCTGAGATGCGATCGCACACAACCATACCGCTGGTTTATGCCTCGGTTAGGCATCGCTGTAGATTCGCTGCGGGCAAAACGGGTTTTGACCACGGCTTCTGTGATGTTTGATGCGGTGCATGGTCCAGGTGGCTCACCCAGTTTTGGCTGCCCCTTTCATCAACCATCTGCTTTGATGCACTCTTACATTGGCTGCATGATTTTTGGGGTGTGGGCTTGGCCTGCCCTCCCCAAAATCATGACCTGGTGGGATGCATCTTACCTACATCTCACATGCATCTCAATCGATGAGAGGCCGCGTGTTTACGAAATATCAGAAGTTCATCAAAGCTTCTCAAGATTGAGCTATCCTCGGTCGGTGATAGGCGAGAGAGGGAACTGCCATATGCCAAATGGACAGTCGAATGGACAACCGTTGATCATTGATCCCACTGATTTGGAAGAAGTGCACCAAGCCTTACCCTGCGCCCCCGCGTTAAACAGCTGGGATACAGACGATCGCAACATTTTGGTCTTGCATTACGAACCTCATCCGGCGCATGAAGTGCCTGAATACGCAACCCAGCACCATGTCCTGCCCATTTGGAGCTTTAACAGTCAGGCAAAAATTGAAGCGAGATTAGACGATCGCTCGTATGATGGCATGTTTGGCAATGGAGCCAGTGGCCTCATTCCTGCAAACTTCAATCATTGGGCCGTGTGGGATCGAGACATTATTTTAACGGTTGTATTTTTGCATCCTAAGTTTGTTGAGCAGGTGGCGTCGGATCTCGCTAAAGGTGGCTTGGTTGAACTCATTCCCAAGCACAATACGGAAGATATTGTGTTATCTCAGTTGGGATGGTTGCTGAAAAGTGATTTGGAGCATGGATGTCCTTCGGGACATTTGTATCGAGATTCGATCGCTACGGCGTTGGCTGCTCGTATCGTTAGCTATCATTCGGTCTGTTCGATTTTGCGCAAGCCAGCGTTACAGGGTTTATCAGCGCAGCGTTTACAAACTGTGATCAGCTATATTCACGATTTTTTGGAGCAAGATATTCGCCTGGTAGATTTAGCTGCGTTGGTTGGTTTGAGTGAGTATTATTTTTGTCGAGCGTTTAAGCAATCTGTGGGAGTTTCGCTTCATCAATACATTATTCAACAGCGGCTAGAAAAGGCAAAACAGTTACTTCAATATCGGCATTTAACTCTGGCCCAAATTGCCCAGGAATGCGGCTTTAGCAGCCATAGTCATTTGACTCAGCAGTTTGAACGGGTGTTTGGAATTTCGCCAAAAGTGATGCGATCGCAGGGGCAAGATTTTGACAATTTGGAAGCGCAAGAATCTGAAAGCTGATTTTCGACAAATCCATTAAAGTGGCCGGAGCTTTATGTAGAACAGGACTTATGCAAGCCCACTAAATCTGGTGTGTTGGTGTTGTGGGTAGGGTGCTTCGCACCCTACCCACAACACCAATGCGTAAGTCCAATATGAGTTAATTCAAAAACTTGATCCGTTTGTTTGCAGTCACGCACAAAGCCAAGGCACTTTAGCAGAAGCAATTGACCTCGTTTTGAGAAGCTACTTGCCAGAATTGTTAATTCATCGAGACGAGATTGTTCGCTTCATGTGGATTTTTATGGCCTGCAATAGATTATCGCAAGGCTCACAAACGATTGTAAGTCTAGCAATCATGGGATATGAGCGTAGCTCGCATCCCATGATTGAATCGTGTCACTCCTAGCCCAATGGACTTCTTGCATCAATGCATTTTTGAAGGCGTGAATTGGTGTGTGGCACTGCCACACACCAATTCACGCAAGAGGTCTAATGAAGGTGGGTGATGGGAAAGACAATGGGTGCTTTGTCAGGAGCGATGCTGCCCTTTTTGGAAAAGTGCAGTTATAAAGAGAAAAGCTCCCTCTCGCGCATTCACCATTTTTTCCCATGAACATTGCTCCACAGGCCTGGGTTCGGCGTTGGATTGCAAACTGGTGGTTTCGTCAAGGACTCGCCAATATGCGTAGAGCGGCGTATCCCCGTGCGATCGCTCACTTTTCGAAAGCCCTGCCTCACCACTCGGACCCCACCCATGTCCTGGTGATGCGAGGGTTAGTCCATTGGCGCAATGAGCAAATTTCTCAAGCGATAACAGATTTTGATGCGGCGATCGCCCGCAACCCCACCTGTGCCAAAGCCTACGGCAATCGTGGCCTGATGCGCTATCAACACGGCGACGAAGTGGGTGCCCTTGCCGATTGGGCCCTCGCTCTGCATTACCGACCGGGCTATGCCGAAGCCAGCTACAACCGAGCGTTACTGCATGCCAATCAGCATCGCTATGTCGAGGCCCTTGCCGATTTTGATCGGGCACTCACCGCCAACCCAAACTTAGCCGATGCCTACTTACATCGAGGCAATGTTCGTCAAGAACTAGGCGATCGCCTCGGTGCCATCAAAGACTGGGAACTGGCCTTAATCAACGATTTAAGCCTAGAGCCTGCCCGCAAACGACTCCTTGCCGCCCGCAAAGAATCGCGCGATTTGCACCTGGCGCAAACCTTACAAACTGCTCTAAAGACCGACGACCTCACCATCGAGGCTCACGTTCACGGCAACGATATCGACATCATCATTCATCGGGCTTTGGGCGCGGCAGTCAACTATTTCAAAATGGCAAACCAACTGCGCCATCATCTCCAATCTCTCAAAATCAACGGTATTCGCCACTTTCGGATGATTGGCCGAGTGGGCGATCGCGGCTATCCCGAATGGGAGCAAAGCTACCGATTGTATGACGAAAATCCTTGTCCACCCAGTTACTGGGGCCTTGCCATTCTCGCTACAACTGCGCTGTTTCCTCCTTTGGGAATTGTCGCGCTTGTCTATGCCGCTCAGGTGAAACGGCATTATCGCAACGGTGAATTGAGTGCCGCCGAACGGGCATCCAAAACAGCCAAACAGTTGTCTCTTGTGAGTGCTGGAATCTTTGGATTAATCGTGAGCGTTGGCGTGGTGTATGTGATGCTGAATCCTGTCAATCATTGGATGCTTGAACAGGGGCCTCCTGTGCGCACGCGGGGTTGGCTCTTTCGTCGATGAACCGTTATCGCTGACGTGAGCGTGTCGAGGGCATCAAGCATTCCATCTTGCATTACAGCTTGAGCCAACTTTCCATGGGTTCCGTGGATTTCACCACGTGCATTCCGGCGGTGGTAAACCGTTCATAGGCAGCATCGGCCTGGTTTGTAAAGTCCACCACACCCGGTACCACAACTGGAGACGCACAATCCTCCAGCAAATAAACTTTTTGCGCCAGCTTGGGGTTACGCGCCTTAATTTCGCGCAGCAGATCATCCACGGTCCAGGCGACGCAATGGCTCTTGGCTTGCCCTGCAATCACCACGGCATCAAAGTCTAGCAAAGTGTCGATCAAGCCTGTATTTTTGTGCGCGATCGCCCGCTGATGGTGATCCATCATTACCTCTGGCTTGAGCACCGAGTAGTTTTCGGTCAGCGGATTGCTGCCCTTTAGCTCAAATCGAGTTTGCTGCTGTCGTGCGATCGCATGGAAGAAGCATGCCTCCTCAAAAGCCGACACCAACGCATGGCCAACTCCGCCCAGCATGGAGTGATACGGCCAAATTGTGAGCGGAAACTTTCCTTCCGATTCCAACTGCTGCACATAGTGTCGTGCATAGGCCTGCAACTGCTCTGCATCTCCGCCAAAGATGCGGGAACCGAGCGCCGGATTGGCCCGCCACACTCCTCGCTCCACGTCGTCTCGGGTAATCATGGTCATTGCAGGGGGGTGCTCACCCGCCTCATTGACCCACGCAATGGCGTGAAACACCTGCGCCGCCGTGTGGGTATCCATCGTCACGACCAGTTCTGTCAACCGAGCCAGATTGCGATATATAAACTCACACAGGCGCACATTGTCCTCTACTGCGCCCATGCCCGATCGCCCACCGACAAACAGCTCATAGCTTGGAATGCAAAACGTATTCTGCACATCGATCGCCAGCAAGCAAATGTTGACATCATCCTGGCTGGCTGGGGCAATGCCATACTCATTGGCCCATGCCGCCGCCGCGATCGCGCGTTCCTCATACGGCACACGCCACACCTCCGCCACACGACGCGAATCAAAATGGGTAGGAATAGGCAGCGGTGTGGTCGTCAGCATAATTTTAGTAAATTTCACCAAAATTCAGGATGCTTCGATTATGCCGCAATTTTTTTTGATTGTCAGCTCATCTTTCAAGTTTGCTGGCAAGTTTGCTGGGGATCGGGAAGGGCGAACGTTCGGCAGAATGGCCCATAACCCGGCATCCCCATGCACGATTCCGATGGCATTTGATAGGGAGATGCCCGTTCACCTGCTGGAAAGCTGGCAGCTCAGTTTATTGACACAGATTATCAAAAAACTCACAATCAGGAATTGACATGACCAACAGCTAATTGAAATCCATGGCGATCGCACTTTCCAATGCAACGTGGCGCGAACTTTGGGCAGAAAGCCGACAGCAGGCTTCTCAGGCGGATCTTGAAGATGCGGGCGATCGCATTGCCCAATGTCCAGCCCAGTTTGCAACGGGGTACAAGCGCGATATCGCCTTGCGAAATGGCATTGATCTAACGCTACATCGGTACGAGCTTTATGACGATCTCGTCTTCACCGATGTTCAGCCCGAAGATCAGGGTTGTGTAGAGTTTGTGTTCAATCTGTCATCCCGTTTTAGATATTGGGATGGCGTTTGTCTGGAAGCTGGGCAGCATTGTTTGCATGGGGTGTTTGCCCCAGAGAGTAAAGAAGCCTTCATTCACTTTGCTCAAGAGCCAACTCTGGAAGTCGATATTCATTTAGAACCTGCGGTACTTCAGTCGTTGCTGGGTCTCGACCAGCCAACATCCTCCAACCTGATGGAACGGCTTCCGTTGGATGTGCAGCGCATCATTGCCGGAGAGAGCGACGTTGCAATTTCTGCCATTCGTCATTGCTCACCTACCATGCGGGTGGTGTTGCAGCAAATTTTGGACTGTCCCTACCAGGGCATGGTAAAGCAACTGTATTTGGAAAGTAAATCGCTGGAAATGCTGGCCCTTTGGCTCAATCAGGTGTTGTCTGACGAGGCTGTGTCTCACCCATCGCTGTCTGATTTGCGCTCGGATGATGTCGATCGCATTCATCACGCCCGAGAAATTTTGATGCAGCAAATGGAGCATCCTCCTTCGTTGGCTGACCTGGCACGACAGGTTGGCCTCAATGATTGCACACTAAAACGCAGATTTCGTCAGGTATTTGGCACTACGGTATTTGGCTATTTGCATCACTATCGGATGGAGCAGGCGCGATCGCTGTTACGTGACGATCAACTGTCTGTAACCGCGATCGCTCGCCGCGTAGGATACAACAATCTGTGTGCTTTTAGCACCGCATTTCGCAAAAAGTTTGGCGTCAGCCCACGGGAAATGAGAGGCTAGCGGGTCATTTTGGAAGAATTCCGTTTCAACAAACAAAAATTCCGTTTCAGCAAAGTTCTCCCCTATCCATGGGTTCCCATTTCAGGCAAAGTAATTGAGAAGAATTCCTAACTGTTGAGCTGTGGGCTAAGTCAGGAGTGTTGTGGGTCGCGGATGCAGAGCATTTGACCCACAACACAAACTCCACGAGGGATGGACTGACGCCAGTCTTGGGGCTGTGGGGGTGGAATGCTTCAACGTGGGATGCCTCAACGGAAGAGGTCAAGGTGTGAGAAGCATGCAGAGCAAGTATCTATTGATCGGTTTGATGAGTGTGTTGTCGGGGGTAACAGCTCAGCCCGGTTGGGCAGATGAGAACACCCACATCACCGCAAATGACCCGCCATCTTTGGAAACAGGGGCGATCGCAGAAGTACCGTACTTGAGTGAGTTAGAGTCAGCCATTACTGATTCAGCAAGGACTGATGTAGATGGATGGATCGCACAGGTCGCGCAAACACCAGCCCCCATCACCAATATTCGGCTGATCCCAGCGGATGGCAGCCTTGAGCTGATACTAGAAACCCAAGCCGAGATCACGACAGCTCCCGTTACTTCAACGCTGGGCAATGCTGCGATCGCTGAAATTGCCAATGCGGTGCTAGCCACCCCAGAAGATGGTTCATTTGAGCAGTTTGAGCCGGTAGACGGGATCGCGCTTGTAAGCATCACCGAGTTGCCCAATAATCGGGTGCGAATTTCGATTACGGGAACCGAGGCACCACCCGAAGTTCAGGTGCGTCTGGAAGCCGGTCGGCTGGTGCTGGCAGCGATGCCAAGCTCATCTGTAGCCAGCAGTGCCGAAGAGACCGCAATTCAGGTACAAGTTACAGGAACCCAGAACGAAGGATATGCCCCCTCCACCGCTAGCACTGGAACCCGTATCGAAGCACCTCTGCGCGATGTGCCGCTGACGCTTCAGGTCATTCCTCGCGAAATTATTGAAGACCGTCAGATTACGCGATTAACGGAACTGGCAGACAACGTTCCCGGTGTTGAGCCTGCTTCTGGCTATGGCGGGCTACCTTCCAATGACTATTACATTCGCGGCTTTAACGTAGGGGAAAGCTTCCGTAATGGGTTTCGGGATTTCACGTTCATTAGCCCGCGCGATCTGGCCAATGTAGAACGGGTTGAGTTTCTGCGAGGGCCAGCTTCTGTGCTGTACGGTGGCGGCTTTAACCTGAGTGGTGCGGTCAATACCGTAACAGAGCGGCCTCTAGCCACGCCTCGCTATGAACTGGATGGCACCATTGGCACCGATGGATTTTATCGCTCAGCCCTTGATTTAACTGGCCCCCTGGTTGATGATTCGTTGCTGTATCGCCTCAATCTTGCGTATACCCATGCGGATAGTTTTCGCGATTTCAACGAAAGCGAGAGTTTATTTGTGTCTCCAGCATTGACCTGGAATCTTGGCCCAAACACGACGTTAACCGCTGAATTTGAACATCAAAATTTTGACTATGTGTTCGATCGTGGTTTTCCACCAGGAGAGCTATTTTTACAACTGCCGCGCGATCGCTTCCTATTTGAGCCAGATCTGAATCGTGCTCAGTTTAGTTCAAACTACTTTGGCTATAACGTCACCCATGAATTCAACGATCAGTGGAAGATCCGTCAGGGATTTGGTGGGCTAATTATCAACGGAGAGACTGAGGCAGCGGTGATTACCAATTTCTCGTCGCCGTATGTTGCGGCCGATGGCCGAACCCTGGAACGAGAAGCCCAACGCACTGATGAATTTCAAGAGAACTTTTCCCTACAAACAGAAGTGATTGGGGAATTTAGCACAGGTTCCATCAACCACAATTTGCTGTTTGGAGTGGAATACGCTCGCTATCGGTTTGCCTACGATTTCTTTAGCGCGCCACTAGGTTCGATTGATATTTTCAATCCGGTTTATGGTGCGAGACCAGGAGCCTATTCTCCTAGCTTTTTTGATGAATATGGCACCGAGAATATTGGCCTCTATCTGCAAGATTTGGCCTATCTCACACCCAATCTCATTGTGTTGGCCGGAGGTCGGCTCGATTTTAACGACAACTTTTATCGCGATAACCTGAACAACACGACCTACAGCGAAAATTCAGAAACTGCTTTCTCACCGCGCTTAGGCTTGGTCTATCAACCCAGCGAAGATTCATCCATCTATTTCAACTGGGCCAATGCGTTTAGTCCCACTATCTTTGGTGGCAGAACTCGCACAGGAGAAGCCTTTGAGCCAGAGCGGGGAGAACAATTTGAAGTCGGTTTTCGCCAGGAATTGTTGGGCGATCGCCTTGCTGCCAACTTGGCGCTTTATCACCTGACTCGGCGCAATGTTGCAACTCCAGATCCACTAGATCCCAACTTTAGTATTCAAACTGGGGCGCAAACTAGCCGTGGCATTGAATTCGATGTGACGGGCGAAATTTTACCCGGATGGAACGTGATTGCCACCTATGCCCATACAGATGCCTTTGTTAGCGAAGATAATGATCTTCCCGTGGGCGATCGCCTTGCGGGTATTCCGCGCAACACGGCCAGCCTGTGGACAACCTACGAGATTCAAAGTGGCACGTTGCAAGGGCTAGGCTTTGGTTTGGGCCTGCTATATGTGGATGAACGCGAAGCTCAACTGCCCAATACCAACGTGACGCTGCCTTCTTACTTCCGGACGGATGCCCGTTTATCTTACCGTCGCGATAACTGGCAAGCCGCTGTAAATATCAAAAACCTGTTTAGTGTTGAGTACTTTAACACTCAGGGATTTTTCATTACACCACAAGCGCCGTTCACCGTATTGGCCAATGTTTCTGTAGAGTTTTAATGCATTCACAGTACCATACAAGCCATGATCAGCATCTTTCGCCGTATTCAATTCATGCTTTTGTGTCTTTTGGCTTTTGCTGCTGTGTCAGCTTGTAGTGGGCGATCGGTTCAAGTTTCTCCTTCGCCTGACGTGGCGAATGACTGCCATATCATTCAACATGTCTTTGGAAAGACCTGTGTACCGCTACATCCTCAGCGCGTTGTCACTTTGGGTGTGCCTAGTATGGGCAATGCGTTGGTTCTGGGCGTAAAGCCGATCGCCTCGACTTTGTACTTTGAGGATCCACCGCCTTATCTTGTGGAACATCTTCAATCGATTGAAAGTTTAGGCACTGCAGAACAGCCAAACCTCGAAACGATCTTGTCATTAAAACCTGATTTGATCATTGGGATTGAATATTCGACGGAAGCCATCTATGCGCAGCTATCCCAAATTGCTCCTACTGTTGTAGGGAAATGGAATGGCTACCCATCCTGGCGCGAGCATTTTGATTTTGTGGCGGAAGTGTTGGGTAAAACGGAAGAGGCGGAGCAGGTATGGGCAAATTATCACCAGCGAATTCAAGCCTTGCGTTCTGCATTGGGCGATCGCCTGCAAAATCTGGAAGTTGCCTTTGTTCACATTTGCTGTGGCACGATTGACATTGACCTGAGCAATTCGTTTAGCGGCAGCATTTTGCAGGATGCAGGAATCAAACGACCTCCGGCTCAGGCGGCTACCGTAGATGGGGGAATTGTGCTGCTTTCGGAGGAACGATTGATGGATATTAACGGCGACATTTTGTTTGTGGCTGCAAACGGTAGAGAAGCTGCCCTTAAGTTAGAAGAACTTAAGCAAAACCCGCTGTGGCAGCAGATCAAAGCTGTTCAGCAAAATCGCATTTATTCCGTAAACTACCCCACTTGGCGCGGAGGAAATCCCCTTGCGGCTGATGCGGTCATGGATGATTTGTTTCGGTACTTGGTGAATAGCCAAGAGTCGTAACTTTTGGAGCGATCGCTGTCCTTCTTGAATCACCCTATCGAATTTCTACATTCATTTTCCGCATTTCCTTTTTCGAGATGCTGATTTAGAGATGCTGAGCTTGCATCATTCTTACAGCAACAGGTAGAGCCTAGTGTGCTCCAATTTCTGCTGTTGATGTAGCGCCGTTGTCGTTCGTTGAGTAACTGCTTGTTATGCGTACCTTTATGACCATTTGGCTAGGTCAGTTGGTTTCCACCACAGGCAGCTATATGACCGAGTTTGCCATTGAACTGTGGACTTGGGAGTTAACTGGCTCTGCTACAGCGTTGGCGCTTGCTGCATTCTTTGCTCAACTGCCTCGCATTCCTGTTACTTTAGTTGCTGGCATCCTGGTTGATCGCATCAATCGAAAGCTGCTCATGATGTTAGGAGATGCGATCGCCGCCCTATCCACGCTTGCAATTCTGCTACTGTACGCTACGGATTCACTCCACATTTGGCACATTTATTTGATCAGTGCCGTAAATGGTGGATTTGCCCAAGTTCAAAGCTTGGCCTACTCAACATCGCTAGCGCTCATTGTTCCTCAGCAGCATTACACTCGCGCTAGCAGCATGGATTCTATCGTGCACTATGGCTCAGCTATCGTTGCACCAGCCCTAGCGGGCCTGTTGTATCCCGTGATTGGTTTAGTTGGCATTGCACTCATTGATCTGATGACGTTTGCGATGGCGATCGCGACTCTACTCTCTATCTCTATTCCTCAACCCCAACCCCTAACCCACCAACCCGTCAAAAGCTTTGCCGCATTAGCCTCTACCCTTTGGCAAGACATGACCTTTGGCGTTCACTATATTTGGACACATGCCAGTCTACGTGCGCTCCTAGGAGTTACGCTCCTCTTCTGGTTTGCTCACGACTTGGGAGGGGCTATCTACCATCCCATGCTTTTGGCTCGCACCAACAGCGACGCGGCCGTTTTGGGGAGCATTGCCTCTGCTGCGGGAATTGGCGGAGTGACTGGCGGCATCGTCCTGAGCATATCGGGTGGCCCCAAACGGCGCGTTCACGGTATGCTGCTCGGGTTCATTGGCGCAGGTTTGAGCAAAATTGTCGTTGGACTTGGGCGATCGCCTGTGGTTTGGCTCCCGGCTCAGTTCTGTTCCTCTTTGAACTTTCCCTTGCTGGGCAGTTCCGAAACCGCGATTTGGATGACTCAAATTGCTCCTGACATTCAGGGGCGAGTGTTTGCCGCCAATTCGCTGGGATTGCAAGTTGTGAGTGCGATCGCCACCTTAATTGCAGGTCCACTGGGCGATCGTGTCTTTGAACCTGCGATGCAATCCAACAGTCAGCTTGCGTCACTATTCAGCCCAATTGTGGGTACAGGAGCCGGATCTGGCATGGCATTGCTGTACATTATGACCTCGGTTGGCCTGCTGATCGTAGGCATCAGTGGCTATGCCCTTCCCAAACTGCAGCAGGTAGAGGAAGGGCATCCGGCTCAACCAAATGACGTATCTAGCTAGCTAGACAACATCAATAGCCTTAATTTAATTTACTGTTACCAAACGTTAGCGGCTGCTGTAGCGCTCTTCAGCCCAAGGTTCACCTCGACGATGGTAGCCGTTGCGTTCCCAAAAGCCCAACTCTTCATGGTCGAGAAACTCCAATCCTCGAATCCATTTTGCGCTCTTCCAGGCATAGAGGTGAGGCACCACAAGCCGCAGTGGCCCGCCATGCTCAGCTGGAAGAGGCTCACCAAATAGCTTGAATGCAAAGAAATTTTCGTCGCGGAGAAAGTCTTCGAGCGTCAGATTTGTGGTGTACTCAAAGCTTCCATCAGCATCCCCATAACAGTGCTGCATCACATGGGTTGCAGATGGCTCTAGCTCTACCGCCTTCATAAAATCAGTCACTTTAATACCGATCCACTGTACGTCCAGCTTGGACCATGTCGTGACACAGTGGAAATCAGCCGTAAATTCACAATGGGGCATGTTCATCAGATCTGCCCACTTCAGCGAAAGAGGCTTAGCCAAACCCCAAACTCGAAACTCCCAATTCTCCAAACTGATGTTTGGAGTATCGCCATAGGTTAAAACTGGAAAGCCTTTAGCAAGATGCTGCCCCGGTGGAACGCGATCGCTCATTTCTGGGCCCGGCTTTTGGAAGAATTTACCAATCATGGAGCTACTAGATGGAACGGTGATCTGTCGGTTTGGGCTCATTCTAACGCTGCTACTGCGATCGCGCGAGCCTAGCAAAAACGGCAGGTCAACGAACCGTAGCTCCAATCACGGCCTTGTACACTAGGCGTCCTCTTCGGTCTCATCCTCATCTTGAGGATAGTAGAACCCTTTCGAGCGACCTGTTAATACTGATTTGCCTAGAGAAAGCGCACGCTGAGCTTGCAGAGCAGCTTTGCGCTTCCAGGTTGCCTTGCGCTGATCGCGCTTACCATTCGAGGTTTTCTTCTTAGGAACAGCCATGACCGTTAACTGCTAAAAATCGTCACAACCTTTCAATTCTAGTCCATCTCACCTCAAACTCAGCACTAATTTTTTATCTTGGCCTAGGACTTACGCACGTCATCTGAAAAATCAAGGGGGTTAAATTGATGTTTGGAGCGCTTAGAGATCCAAACATCATTCAATTGCGTAAGCCCTGTTGGCCCTTTGCGACAACTGCGATCTATACATATCTAGACCACCACCCATCTATACTCTGATAGCCATATCTGATATCCATCCTCTGATGTTCATCATGGGGGCAAAACGAGGGGTGGTTTCACGGGAATGAGAACGAACTAAGATCCAGTTTGCAGAGTTGGTTCAGGGTTTCGATTCGGTTCAGGAGCTGCAATTTGAGGTCGGTTTTCTTCCATTAAAGGGCGAGCTGCCTCAAAGTAAGTCGCCCAGGCTTGGGGGTTGGGCAGGCGTGTCCAATCCTGCCGAGAAACCCGCAGTGACAGGACCGGAATGGCTGCTCCAGCATTGTCGCCTTGCACGATGACAACCACACTGCCGACATTGCCATAGGTGCGAAATGCAATATCAGCCGCAAGTTTGGCTGATTGCTCAGCCCGACGAATAAATTCGGGATAACTTTCAAAAGATGCCCAGGTGATGGGCACGCTGACTTCTAGCGTTCGTTCGGTGCGATCGCGCTCGATGGAGCGATCCGCATCCATTTGCTGGATGGTGCGAAAGGTGCGGCGAGGAGGAGCCTCTGGAGCCACCGCAGGCGCTGCTTCCAGTGAGCGAAAGGTGCGACGAGGGGGAGTTTGCGCCAGGGTGGATGTGCCGAGCAGTCCGCTAAAGACTCCGGCCAGGGCCATACAGCTGAAGGCAAGTTTCATCGTCATAGCAAATACCAAGATGAGTGGTTCACTGGTCAAACCCATTGCCGAGTGAATCAGAGAATTGGGTTAGGCTGTTTTTTAGCCTTGGAGATTGAGCCAGCCTTGGGATTGAGCCATCTATAAGCCACGCTCTATAAACCAAGCTCTATGAGCCACAATTTGGTGTTTGGCTATAGGCGAAGGGCATCAAAGCAGGGGTTAGGGCTTGCGGTAGCTTCAGTCCGGCTAAGCTTTGACCAATGGGTCTCAGTTAAAATACTGAGCTTTTGTCCAAGAGCTCGATAATACACCAGCTGCTAAGCCACGAATGCCTTCAATCAGAAAATTTTTAAGAGATTTTTACTTTTTGGGGCAAGACATGATCCAAAGTTGCGAGAGTTGGCTAAAACATTACCAGTAGCTCAAGTTGTTATGGATGCTTGATGGTTGTGGGTTTGCTAATGTCCATGCATACCATTCGGTTCAAGCTCTGCATGATGGTTTAGGTGCAAATCTTGAGTGGATGTGAGATTCATCTAGGGTCAGTTTGGGAATTCTAAAGGATGTGCCCGATTGATTCGGTTCGCTTTTGCGCTGTTGTTACTGTGCTGCGTTGGATAGGACGTTTGTATGAAAAACTATTGGGCGATCGCCGTTGGCATTAATCAATATCAGCGATTTCAGCCGTTATTCTATGCTGAGCGCGATGCCCAACTGATCCAGCAATTTTTGGTGCAGGAGGCTGGGTTTCCGGCGGGGCAGGTGCATGTATTGGGAGACTCTTCGCCTAATGGAAAGGCGGATGCTGCGTATCCCAGCAGGCTCAACATTTTGGAAAGCCTGACTGATCTGTGCCAGAATCGGCTGCAGCCCGATGATGTGTTGTGGGTGTTTTTTAGCGGCTATGGCGCACAGCTCCAGGGCAAAGATTATTTGTTGCCGATTGATGCCGACCCAGCGCGAATTAACGAAACAGGCATTTCGATAGAAGCCGTGATGGGCATTTTGCAGGCCGCACCGACGCGACAAGTGCTGCTGCTGCTGGATATGAACCGCAGCCAAGGGTTGCTGGCAAGCGAGGGAGCAGGACGACAAACCCTGGCGATCGCCCGCGACTTTGGGATTTCGACGGTGCTGTCTTGCCAGCCCGATCAGTTTTCGCACGAAACGATTGTGCTGCGGCAGGGATTGTTTACCGAAGCATTAGTAGAAGGAGTCCGGCACCATGGCTGCCTAACGCTAGAGCAACTGCTGCTGTTTTTGCGCGATCGCTTGCCTCAGCTTAGCGAACACCACTGCCGCCCAGCCCAGAATCCCGTTGGGTTTGTGCCGGATGAATTGCGCTATCAGCTGATTGTGCCGGGTAAGGCGAACCAGCCTGGTGTGGCGCAACAACCCAGCGAATTTGAAGGGAATGCAGGGGGGACTCATACCACCGTGGGTCAGGCAGCGTTCAATGCATCAGAAGGTCACGAGCCAAGCAGCAATGGCTTACCCGTGCCGCCGCCCCTACCCGACTCGGCATCACAATCCAACACGTCCTCGACTTCACAGGCGTCTGTGGGGCATAATCAGCCACCACCACCTGACACGATTAGCCCCAGTGATGAGCGCACTTGGCGGCGCATGTTGCAGTGGGGCGGTTCGGCCCTGGCAGCATTGTTGCTGTTTGTGCTGGCTCGCAATATTGGGACGGTGATGCAGCCACCGGAACCTCAGGCAACGCCCAGCCCCACGACTGAACCCAGTCCGGCCGTAGAGCCGGTCTCTCCTGAGGCAACCGCTCCGACTCCAGTTCCAGAAACGACGGCTCCGGCTCCGACTCCAGCCCCTGAAGCGGTGAGTGAGCCTGCTGTTCCAGCCCCAAGCCCAACTCCTGATGGATTGGCACCTGTTGGCCAGCAGCCAGCAGCAGAAGGGGAGTTCTACGGAACGGTGACGCCGACATCGGCGCAAATTTCTGCGGCACAACCGATATCGACCATTGCGCCAGTTGGCAATGAAACCCAGTGGTTGCAGGGTGCACGATCGCTCGTGGCATCGGTTCAAGTGGAGCCGGGAGCGTCGGTCTCGCGCATTAGCGAGGCAATTCGGATGGCTAAGCAGATTCCATCTGACCATCCCCTCTATGCCGAGGCTCAGCAAGACGTGAACCGCTGGAGCCAAATGATTTTGAACATTGCAGAGTTACGGTCGGTACAGCCTAATGGGGGCAATGCGTTAATTGCCGCCGAAAACTTTGCCAATGCCATTGCTGCGGCTCAACTTGTTCCTGCGGAGCAGGCTGAATTGCGATCGCTTGCGGATGCCTCAGTGACTAAGTGGAGCAAGCAGATGGTAGACCTGGCTACGCTGCAAGCCTACTGGGGAGATTTGTCATTGGCGGTGAATGTAGCCAAATTGATCCCTAGCAACACTCCCAGCCGCGCCGAGGCCGAGCAGTCTATCGCATCGTGGCAGGCCCAAATCGAGCAGCAGCGGATTGCGGCTCAACAGGCCGATGCCTATTACACCGAACCGAGCTACGAAAACACCTACTAAAACCTCCGAAGTGCCCATTTTTGCGTGCGCAATGCGCACGCAAAAATGGGCACTTCGGCTTATCTATAACTCACGTTACTAAACGTTCGTTTTGGTGAGGGGCTTTTGAAAGAGGTTGCGCACTGCGCAACCTCTTTCAAAAGCCCTTTTTTGTGTGCGCTCAGGTGGGAAGCCACGTTTGCACGGTGCGCCCTACAATTTCTTTGCCGAGCCAGGGGGTGTTGTAGGACAGGGATGCGATCGCTTGAGGAGTGACGGTCCAGGTTTGGGCTGGGTCAAATAACGTTAGCTCTGCGGCTTGCCCGGCGGCAAGGTTGGGATAGGGTTGCCCCAAGCACTGAGCCGGATTGGTACTGAGCGATCGCCACAAAGCCAGCGCCGAACATGCCCCCGTTTCCACCAGCGATCGCCATAGCAACGGCAATGCCAACTCTAGCCCAATCATCCCTGGAGGCGATTCGGCAAAGGCAACGGTCTTTTCCTCGTAGGTGTAGGGCGCGTGGTCAATGGCGATCGCATCAATTACCCCAGAGGCAACAGCCTGCACCAGTGCCGCCTGATCGGCTGGTGTGCCTAACGGAGGCTCAATGTGCAAATTGGGATCATAGCTTTGCAGCGATAGGGTGTTCAGCAACACATGCATCCAGGTTGTGCTGGCCGTTACGGGCAATCCCTTTGCTTTGGCCTGCGCGACTAACTCTACACCCCGCGCCGTGGACAAGCGCATGAAATGAACCGGAGTGCCAATCATTTCCACACACTCCAGCACTGCTGCGAGTGCGGCCGTTTCGGCGATCGCTGGAATGCCCGGTAATCCCACCCGCAACGAATCATGCCCTTCCCGCATCACTCCGTTGCCGTGCAGTTCTGTATTGCAACACCACAGCGCCAGTGGCTTGTTGAGCGATTGGGTGTACTCCATCACCCGCCGCAAAAGTAACAAATTTTGCAACGGCTGGCTATCGGCAAAGCCCACCACTTGGGCCTCTGCCAATTCGGCTAGTTCGGTCATTTGTTGCCCCTTGCCGCCCAGCGTGAGCGCGCCCCACAGATTCACCTGCGGGGTCGCAGTCGGTAAGTGCGATCGCACCCATTCCACACTAGAGGGATTATCCAGGGCGGGATCGGTATCGGGCAGTAGGGAAATTCGGGTAAAGCCCCCCGCGATCGCCGCTGCCGATAAACTAGCCAACGTTTCGCGCGATTCGTATCCCGGTTCGCCGCTGTGGCTATACATATCCACCAGCCCTGGCCCCAGCACTAAGCTACGACCATCCTGTACCGTCACCGAGTCCGGTTCATCGACTGAAATGTGATCGTCAACTGCGCGAATGTGACCATCTTCCAGCCAAACGTCGCATGGGCGATCGCTGTTTGAAATTGGGTCTAGCAAACGAACCTGGCGCAGAAGGATGGAAGACATAGGTCAGAAATTGAGAAATAAAGATAGAGCTAGGAATAAGAGTTACCAAAGCGATGATAGGCCTCGGCCAAAGCAGCCGGAGTGCCAATATCTAAAAATTCACCCTGAGGGAAGGGATGGGCCTGCACCTTCAGCCCATGGGCGATCGCTGCTTGAAAAACGTGGCCCAAATACAGTTCGGGAAGATTGGGATTGACCTCGCGGGGAGGGCGATCGCGCTGCAAAAAGTCATGCATGAACCGGGTAAATGCTGGAGTCCACACTGCCAAAATCCAACTTTCCCGCAAATCCGATTGGGGCGGCTTGATCAAAATTTGGGAAATGTGCCCGCTCACCTGATCCCACGCAACTAGATCAGACCGTTGAGCTTGCTCCGCACTTCGCACCGGAAACAAACCCAACACCACATCGGCACCTGTTGTTTCTTGCCGTTGGCGCAATTGCACAAACGCATCGCTGGGTTGCAGCAAAATGTCGGGAAACCCCAACATGACGTTGGCCTCTTTGACAAAGGCGTAGACCTGATCCAGCGTGTAGGGAGAACCATAGGGAACCGTGATCACCGAGTAGGCGATATCCAACCCCATGCCCTGGCCCGCCTGGTAGTAAGCGGGAATATCCCATTTTCCAGGCTTCAGGATGAAGAAGGCTTTGGTTGCTCCAGCGCGCTGGTAGTGCTCTAGCAAATATTGTGACACTACTTTTGGACGCTGCTTTCCGTCGGGGGTTGAATGAAACCCAATCGGCAACAGCTCCTTGCTACAGGGCAACGGCTGCAATCGAGTTGCTGACCCACCCGCTGGAATCACACCAATCCATTCACCCGCCATGCCTTGGCTCACACTCCGCATCTTTAACTATGGGCAAAGTGCGATCGCCTAACTGCATAGCGCTATCCTTTGCCTTTGGCCCACAACTTTGGTGCACCCAGTGAAGCAGGATTCTGAGCAGTATTGAGTGGAATCCCATCCAACGTCCTACCCGACTTATAGCGCCCCAGCCGCCGTGCGATCCAACACTCCCGAACCCAAGTGACTGGTGATGTTGATGGCTTGCACCAAAGGCCGACCCCCAGCCCCTTGTGGGTAGTCAATCACACTGACGGCACCATTGCCCTGCTTAAACGCCCAGAATTTGCTGGGATCTGCATTGACCAAGTGACACAAAATCGCTTTGTTCACAGCATCGTGGGCAACCACCAGAATGGTGATGGGCTGACCATCGGCTGAGGCCACGATCGCATCCCAGGCTGCGATGGTTCGCTCCCATACATCCTGAAGGTTCTCGCCTTCGGGCATTTGCACCGTCTCAGGAGCGACCTTCCACTGCTGAAGCTCAGTTGCGTAATCGACTTCAATTTCTGCCTCTAGCTTGCCTTCCCACAAACCGTGACTAATCTCTTTCAGCCGATCTTCTTCCTCCAACACCACGTTGGGGTGAGCCGCCAAAATCAGTTCTGCCGTTTCTTTGGGACGCAGCATGGGGCTAGTGACTGCTCGGTCGATGGGAATTGACTTGAGGAAAAAGGATGCTTTTTCACCTTGGGTGCGGCCTTGCTCATTCAAGGGTACGTCGATTTGACCTTGAAAGCGCTTGTCTCGATTCCAGTTGGTTTCGCCATGGCGCACCAGCAGAAGTCGTGGCCCTTTGTGCCCACTCCGCACGGGGGGAACGGGCATGTCTAGATGAGCAGTTAGATTCATGGATTCCATCTGCACGACATCGCCCAGTCCCCCGGCAAAGTTGAGGATGCTAATGCCGCAGTTGGTTTGGTGGAAACGGGGGTAGTTCTCTGCATCCAGCCCGATCGCTGTTTGAATCAAGGCTCGATTAATGCCGCTGTGGCCCACGAGCAACACGGTTTCGCCGTTGTGCTGCGCTAGCACCTCATTCCACAGTTGCCGCGCCTGCTCATAGAGCGATCGCACTGGGTAAAACTGCTCTGGCCCATTGGGGGTTTCGCGGGTCATGACCAAATCGTGAGGGCGATCGCGCCAGAGGGCATATCCTTCGGGAAAGCGCTGCTCTACCTCGTCAAACAGCAACCCTTCCCACTCTGAGAGGTTAATCTCTTTGAGCAAATCGGTGTAGGCGACCGCAGGCGCATCGCTCAACTGAGCCGTAATCAGCTCTGCCGTTTCTCTGGCTCGCTTGAGCGGACTGCTATACACCGCGCTAAAGGAGAGCCCTTGCAGCGCCAGCCCCGTTTTGCGCGCCCCCTCGCGCCCCTCATCCGTCAGCAGTGAATCATCAAAATGACCCTGCACCCGACGCTGAACATTGAAGCCACTAATTCCATGACGAACCAAAATGACGCGAGTAGCCAGAGCCGTATCCTCCCAACCTGCAAAACACCAGCATTTTACCCGACTGGGGTATCCCAGTGCGATAATGCCAGGAAGATACTTGCTTTGGAGTCTTGGCCCGAAAGCACATGACCTTGAAACGACTCGTTCTTAGCGCTTTAACCCTGATAGTGGTGGTACTGGTTGGGAGTTCGCTGCTGGGCAGCTTGGGCCAACCGCAAATTACCAATCGCTTACAGTTGTATCAAACCAACTTGCTCCTCTCTGCAACGGAATATGAGGGTGACGGTTCTGACCAGTCTGCCCAACTCCGCAAAGTGTTGCTGGGAGACGACCCGCTGAAAGCAGCCCTGACGCAGTATGAGGAGGTGCGAGAAACTGCGGAATCGGATTTGGGCAACATGGTTTCGCGGCTAGAAGCGCTCCCTCAAAATTCGACTGAAGTTGGTGCTTCTGAGAATCCAGCACCTCGGGCTCAGCTTGGGCAGATCGTTCAACAGCAGCGATCGCTCTTGCAACAGTTAGATCTCAACATTGGCTTGATTCAGGCAGAGCGGGGAGAAGTGGAAGCTGCTCGCACCCACTGGCGATCGCTCATCGACACAACCGAGGCTAGTTCTAGTGCTACCTCGAAGGCGATCGCGCCGACTGCGCAAACCTTGCTTGGCCTATGGGAATCCCCTCCTCGCATCGTGCCCGATGCTGAACCAACCCTGCAAAACAATTTGGATGGCTGGTTTCGGGTTGTAGCGCTCACTCGGCTGTATACCTTGCAGCAACGTCCCGATGCCCTTGCAACTCTGCAAGCAGCCCAACAGCAGCAAGCAGAATCCACGCTGTTAAAACTGGGTATTGTGGGAACGGTACCCACATTGGCTGGCATTGCTGGCGTTGGCCTCATCATTTTCTTAATTGCCCAGCGGCTCACTCAAGGCAAACAGGCCGTCTTATCCATGCAAGGGGCTGCCCCTTGGGAAACCGCATGGGATTGGGAAATTATTTGGCAGGTCTTGATTGTTGGCTTTTTCTTTGTCGGGCAAATTGCCGTGCCTTTGTTGCTGGGTGGCTTTAGCAGCTTGTTTACTGGATTTGGCACCCGTGCCCGCGCCCTCTATTCCATGACCTATTACCTGCTAATGGCGGGGACGGGGTTACTGGTTCTGTATTTATCCATCAAGCAGCATTTTCCCCTCAGCAAAGACTGGTTTCAGTTCAAGTTCAATCGCAAATGGATTCTGTGGGGCTTTGGCGGATACTTGGTCGCGTTGCCTCTAATGGTGCTGGTATCGCTAGTTAATCAACAGATTTGGCAAGGTCAAGGCGGCAGCAATCCACTTTTGCAAATTGTGCTGGAGGAGGGAGACCCGATTGCGTTAGGCATTTTCTTGTTTACGGCAGCGGTTGCGGCTCCTGTTTTTGAAGAAATTTTATTTCGCGGATTTTTACTACCTTCGCTCACGCGGTATGTACCTGTGAGTGGCGCGATCGCCCTCAGCAGTTTGTTATTTGCGATCGCCCACCTCAGTTTTTCTGAAGTGCTACCCCTGGCAACCCTGGGGGCTGTTCTTGGGTTTGTTTATAGCAAATCGCGCAACCTGCTTGCCCCCATGCTGCTTCATAGTTTGTGGAACAGCATCACAATGGTGGGCCTGTTCATTTTGGGCAGCGGAGCCAAATAGCACAGCCCAAAGACGTAACTCCACTGCGCAATCCCTAACTCCAATAAACGTCGAAGCTGGCAACACGGTTGCCAGCTTCGACGATTTAGAAGACCCCCTCATTAGCATTCGCACCCTGCAGCAAATGCTGATGAGGCAACTATCAAACCTCCGCTTCCAATCGCTCTACTATCAAGTTGTGATGCCATGCTGACGTGCGATCGCAGAAACTCCTCTGAATAAGCCAGCCAGTAAACCAACTGGGTTACAGCAAAAAGGGGTGTTCAGCCACGCTGAACACCCCTTTTTGCTTTACTTTGATGCCCTGAACATCAATGTCATGAATTAAGCTTGGTCGCGCTTGGCTGCTTTGCGAGCTTGCTTCATGCGGTAGCCCATACCGGCGGCTGCCACCGTGCCCAAAATGGTGAAGGGCTCGGGAACAGGTTGCCCGGCAGGAGGAGGTGTGGGAGTTGTGTCTTGGCTGAGCACAAAGATCGAGGCGTGAGACAGATCCTTACCCGACTTGCCATTGCCAGCCAGCGACACCCCAATCGTGTCGAAGAAGCCGCTAGTCACATTGCTGACGTTGTCGAAGTAGTAGGCACTGTAAGCATTGCCAGCTTTCAAGCTCAGAACAAAAGAGCCTGTAATTTGCTGACCACCCAGCAGGCTCCAGCCACCCGTGCTGGACTTACCAGCGCTGAAACCACCGTCATCCGACTTGCCTAGCAAGCTCCAAGTGCCACCACCTGTGCTGAACAGGCCATTGTTGAGATCGTTCAGCAGAGTGCCCTGGGCTCCGGTATCATTGCCGCTAAAGGAACCTGCACAAGCGGATGCAAAAATGCCGCCCGACAACGATACGTCGGTTGTTTTGCACAGTGTTCCAACAGAGGTTTCTAGTTCAGAGCCACTCTTGGTTTCTTGAGCAGGGCCACCCTTGTTCTCATTAGCAGGATTGGCTTCCTCCTTAGCAGGATTGTTTTTCTCCTGCTTACTGTCCTCTTTCTTTTCTTGGACGGGATTATCCTTCTTTTCTTGACCAGGATTGACAGGCTTTTTGGCGTAAGCGTCCATGCCAGTCATGGTGATCATTGCAGTAGCAATTACAGCAGTTTTGGCCAAAGTCCCTACCCAAGTGTTGCGATGGGCGCTCATTGCGTTCTCCTAGTGACGAATCGTGTTGGTTTGCAGTTTTTCACTGTGTCCCAACATTAACAAGACAGGAGAAAACTGTAATCTGAGATACCACCATTTTTATCGTCTGTTTATTCATAGGCTTTGAATAAAGGAATTTGCTTTATTTGTATTTTGCTGCGAGGGCAAAATCAAGCCGCTAAGGTAGATATATCAAGGCTTTTGGGTCATGTCTGATTGCGTCAACTGTCTTGAATCGCTCTGTTTGCTAGATCCGTAAATCTGCGGCCGAGCAAGGCATCCCGTTGCAGAGGAACTTTATTCAAGAGCCCGATTTTGCTGTCTTTGTCAGCCAAAACTGTAAAAACTATGACTCAACGAATACTCATTCTGGGAGGCCGAGGCCGCATTGGAGCAAGCGTAGCGCAGGATTTGCTGCACTATACTGATGCAACTGTGGTAATTACGAGTCGGCAGCCCGTTGCCTCTTGGGTTTTGTACTCAGAGCGAGTTACCCCTCTACAGCTTGATATTGCTGATCAGGCTGCACTGAAGACGGCGATCGCCTCATCCGATTTAGTAATTCACTGTGCTGGCCCATTTTTTTATCAAGAACCTGTCGTTTTAGAGACGTGCATCCAGCTTGGGGTTACCTATGTGGATGTGAGCGACACGGTTCCATTTGTGCGACGTGCCCAAGCGCTGCATGAGGTCGCCGTTGAGCGCCAAGTAACTGCAGTGCTAAGTACGGGGGTGTTTCCTGGAATTTCCAATAGCTTAGCAAAGTTATGTTTAGAGTCGCTGGACGATCGCGATGAGCTGCATCTTAGCTACATCGTGGGAGGCTCTGGTGGTGCAGGCATTGGCGTATTGCGCACGACTTTTTTGGGATTGATGCATCCATTTAAGGCATTGATCAACGGCGAATGGGTGACAGTGAAGCCCTATAGCGATCGCGAGGCCATCGACTTTCCTCCTCCCTTTCATCGAGGCTACGTGTATTGGTACGAGGTTCCCGAAACGGTGAGCCTGGCTGAATTGTTTCCGATCAAAACGGTCATCACCAAGTTCGGCTCTGTTCCTGATCTGTATAATCGCCTCACGTGGATAACGGCCCATGTGTTTCCTAAGGCATGGCTGCACAATCCCAACTTTCGAGAGGCAATGGCCCACATTAGCTACCGCATGACTCGGGTGAGCGATCGCTTCGGCGGTATTGATATTGCAATTCGCGTACAGGTCACCGGAACGAAGGATGGTAAGCCTTGCAAAGTGCTGTCTACTATCGTGCATCCCAATACGGCGATCGCGGCTGGTTTGGGAACCGGGAGCGTTGCCCAACTCATCCTTTCTGGCCATCTTCAAAAACCCGGCGTTTGGTCTGTTGAGCACGTTCTACCCACTGAACAATTCCTGCAAACGATGGATAGCCGGGAAATTTCAATAAATCTTACTGTTCAGTAGGCAACAGGTGCTATACTGTATAGCTGTTCGCCGGTGTAGCTCAGTGGTAGAGCACTCGATTCGTAATCGAGCGGTCGCGGGTTCAAATCCCGCCATCGGCTTTAAGAAGAAAATCCTTATAAAACAATGATTTCAAAGGCTTTGGGCTATTCGGATATGGCTTTCAGGGTCTTGTTTCATAGTACAAACTTTCTATAAGTTGGTCATTTTGAGACCATACAAGCCAGTTTTTTGGGGTAAATTTGGGGTAAAGAAATTCCTCTTACCCCAAAAATCGTTATGACCTCCTCCAACTCCTCACCCCCTGGAAAACAGCGACGGAGCAAAGGCACCGTTCAGATTAAGGTCTCCAATAGTCGCCTTCAGCTTGTCTTTAGCTGGCAAGGACAACGGTACTATCTGAGCATTGGACTGCCCGACACCCCACTCAACCGAAAAGGTGCCGAGCGGGTCGCACGGCAAATTGAACTTGACTTCGTATCGGGAAACTTTGACCCGTCCCTAGACAAATATCGGCCTCAATCTGTTCTTCGGGTTCAAGAGCCAGACATTACCCCAAAAGTTACCCCAAAACTGAAAGCCCTGTGGGAACAGTACATGGATTACAAATCTCCCCATGTTTCCCCAAAAACGATAAATGGAACTTATGAGCCTGTCGTTGCTCATCTCAAACGGTGCAAGACAGATGGTCTCCAAGACCCCTTGAAGTTTCGGATGGAACTGCTCCAAGTCACAACCGAGTCACAAGCACGTCGTACATTGATGCAACTGTCTGCTGCTTGTAAGTGGGGGACTAAACATTCCCTTATTGATACAAATCCCTTTGATGGGATGTATAAGGATCTCACCCCGTCTAAACCAGCACCGCCTATAGCATTCTCTATTGAGGAGCGCGATCGCATCATCAAAGCTTTTGAGAACGATACCCGACCCGGAATCAATTATCGGCATTATGCTCCCTTCGTGAAATTCCTGTTCTGGACAGGGTGTCGCCCGTGTGAAGCGATCGGCTTACGGTGGGGAAATGTCTCACCCGATTGTAGCCGAGTCCACTTTTGCGAAAGTATCGTTGAGGTGTCAGGAAGACTTGAGCGACGGTATGAGGACAAGACTGCGGTGAAGCGATGGTTTAGCTGTCCTCCACGACTCAAAGAGTTGTTACAAAAGATCAGACCTGAAAATTTCGGGCCTGATGACTTGGTTTTTCCGTCCCCTACAGGAAAAGCAATGGTCGAAAGCAACTTCTCTGATCGAGCATGGTCAAAGATTCTTGAAAAAGTAGGGCTTGCTAGTAAAGATGGCATCAAAATGACCCCTTACAACTGTCGGGACACCTTTATCACCCTTCAAGCAACACAGGGTAATTCTTCGACAACGATCGCCCGGTGGGTTGGCAATTCTAGCAAGGTGATTGAAGAGCGGTATCTTGACAGAATGAAGCTGGATCATCTGAGACCCACCGATGTGTAGATGTAGATATAGCTGTGTAAGTTACCCGACATGTGTCGGGTAACTTTTTTAGAAACAAATCTCCTCAAATGCCAGACGAGAGGAGAAGAAGGTTCTTTAGTAGTTACTAAAGTTTGCATCAAAACCTCAAAGCATCTCTTAAGAATTACCAGATCTTAGGAGATGTGATGAGGAAACTTGATATGGCTTTAGAATTAAAACCTCTACCAAGTCGTTATGCGTTTTCGGGAGAATCAGTGGTTGTCGTAGTCGATGACAACTCGATTACTATTCCTAGCCCTGATAATGAATTGCATAAACAGCGACAGCAGAATTGGCCGTCAGAATTGCGGTCGCGTCTAGTGCAGTACCGAATAACTAGTTATGAAATAGGACGATATGTCAGAGTGTTACAGGAGAAACTACCAGAAGAGATCGTTTCAAAGGCGATGGCCAAAACCTTTAAGGCGATTAGAACTGTTCAGCTAGAGGTTGAGAGATACGGAAAAGAGCAACTAAGTCAAGTAAGTCCTAAGCAGCTTCGTTTCCTTGTTTTGGAGGAAATAAGCATTTCTTCTCCTCATTACCTGTATGTGGAGAATGAGCGGCTAACTGAACTCAAGATCATAGCTGTGATGTTGGAGTTTGTCGGCATGTGGGGTGACCGCGTAACTTGCCAGCTTGAATCCGTAGACTAGAGGTTTAAGACTTAAAGCAGCCAGTGGTTGAAGGAAAGCTCAACCACTTTTTTTACATAATCTGTACTAAGCTTACAGAAAGTATCAGACTAAGTCTTTGCTGATATAGATAATGCTGAGCCTCAACTGCCTGATTGCTACTCAAGTAGTTGCTCTAATGCAGTTAGGAGATCTTCTAATTGTGCTCGTCGTTTAGTACAGCTCCACACATCATCAGTCTTTTTCACCGTACTAAGGACTTTTGTGAGTCTTCTCTGCAAAGAATTAACTTGAGGCTTAGCTTCTACCTTTGTTTCTTGTATTCGTGTCTTAATATCTTCAACTGATAGCCGATTCTCAATAGCATCATTAAGAATTAAATTTTGTTGCTCCTGATCTTTAACCCGCCTAATCTCATTGGCATGACGGACATCAATTCTGCCCGATCTGACGGCATTAAGAAGGGTTTCTGGAGCACTTAGCAGGGGCAATTCAAATCGCATAAAGTGACTGAAGCGAATTCCAAGAATTTCAAATACTCGGTCAACAATTACCCGAGCTTCATTACCCGACTCGTGTCGGGTAACTTTGCCCTTGTTCTCATTTTCGAGCCGATATAAAACTGACTTGGCTTCAGAGACAGAGCATCCTAATTTGAATGCTAATTCTTGCAAGACTGCATCGACCCTATCCACTACATTCAGATCTTGCCGCTGTACATTTTCAAGCAATGCTAATTCCCAAGCTTGCTCATCAGTCAGGTTCCGAATAACAACTGGTACTTTTTCAAGGTTAGCTAGCTTTGCGGCTCTATACCGCCGTTCACCAGCCACAAGGCTATATCGCTCATTAGCGATCGGTCTAACAATCAACGGTTCCAGGATGCCATGTTCTTGAATCGAGACTGCTAATTTCTCTAGCGCTGCCTCATCAAAATATCGTCTAGGTTGTTTTTCTGGTAAAGCGATCGCTGACCAAGGAATCTGTCGTGCTAGTTCTTGGTCACCAACGGTTCCCTCCGGATTGTTTGTTTGAACAACTGAGAGAGACTTTTCTGGCTGGGATTTCAGTCCTTTTAGCCCCTCGAATGCACTCTTTTTACGTTGTACTCCTGCCACCCCATCTCCTGCTTAATCTCTTGTCCTAGTGCTTGATAGCTTAACCATGCTTTCTGAGCGATCGCTCCACCAAAATCTTGTACCAATGCTCCATGATCAGGTGCTTCCTCAAACACGGCTAGCTGTTGAATTTCTGTTTCAAAGACTGGAATCTTCTCTTGGTATAAAAATTCTCGTGCTGTCATTCGCTTCGTATGTTTATCTGTTCGCTTAGGTGGACGCACCATTGTAAGCAACACCTTATACGGAGCTTGTAGCTGCTCTAATGTCCGCACAGTTTGTAATAAAGCGTGCAAGTCCAAAAAAGATGGCCTAGAGGGTAAAACGAGGAGATCGCAGTTTTCTGCCAAAACTTGAATATCTTCTGGCTCAGGATGTGCTTTCGTATCAACAATTACGTAGTCGTATTGTTGCTCTTGTAAGTGAGTCTGGACAATAGAGGAATCAATCGTCTTAAAGGGAAAAGATTCTCTGTTTGCCCAAGTCAATGCTGAATCATTTGGATCTCCATCTACTAGCAAGGTAGAACCCAAAGTTTGGAAATAAGCCGCAAGATGTACTGCTGTTGTGGTTTTTCCAATTCCGCCCTTACGACCTGTAATTGTTATAACCACGACCTCTCCTCACATAAAGCCTGTTTCATTTCCTGTTTTATGGCTGCTTCTCCTTATGAATGCAAGGGATAATTCTGGAAGGACGTAATGCCCATCCGGGAACTTTCGAGCGCCATCTTTATGAATCAGCATAGAGAGGTAGCCAATCTTAGGTGCAAGAAGGGCAAGGGGCAATCTGGTTAGCCTCCAAAATGACGAGCTAACAAACATGAAATATCTTAATAAAAGGCTGATAAGTAGTTATTTAGCCATAGGGAACTTTCGAGTTCTTAAAACTTGAATCCGGGAACTTTCAAGGTCAGTTTAAAGGTATTTCCGGGAACTTTTGAGCGAAATTATATAGGATTTCCGGGAACTTTCGAGTTCTAATCCGGGAACTTTTAAGGTCAAAATCGGGAACTTTTAAGGTTAAAAACGGGAACTTTCGAGTTCCAATTCGGGAACTTTCGAGGCCAAAAAATCAAATAACTCATTGATATCTGTATCGAAGTAGGCTAAAGACTCTTATGACTATTAAGACTATATAAGACTACGTAAGACTAGGATGGTTCGTTCTCTTTTATATTTTTAATCTATGTTTTAAGACCTAACTATGGCTCCAGCGAAACCACCTGTCTCCGTCGCAAAGAGCGTCCCCTTTGAAATCATTCGAGCAGAAACTACTCTCTCCAAATACCCAATTCACAATTTGGTTAAAGGCAAGCCAACAACGATCGACATTCGGACAGTGGATCGACAGGGAAGGAGTATTCGATGGGAGGTTTCCGCTAACCAAAAGTACGGTTTACCTGGTCAGCTTGCTTATAAACTCGACACGCTTGTTATTAACCGTCAAATAGAAGAATCTGGACAACCTATTCCAGAGATCATCTCACTCGGTAGTCTACGGCAAATCTGTCAAGCTCTAGGCTTGACCGACTCTGGTAAAAACAAGAAGAACATTACCCATGCACTCCAGCAGAATGCTTTGACTGGTATTACTGCCTGGTTGCGGTACAAAGGTAAGGACAAGGTTGAACACGAATTGAAAGCCACTTTTACTCGCTACAACGTTATCTTTACAGGTCAACAAATGCCTAATGGGCACAGTGCAGACGGTGTTTATCTCATCCTAAGCCAGACATATCGGGAAGTTCTTGCTCAATCTCCTACACGCCCCTTGGACTATGAGTACCTCAAAGCATTGACTCCGACTGCTCAACGGTTCTACGAGATCATCAGCTATCAGATCTTTGCAGCCTTGAAATACAACCACTCTCATGCTCGTCTACGATATTCAGACTACTGCCTTTACTCAGCTCAGACTCGATATGAGGATTTGAGTGCCGCTAGAAAGCAGATGTACAAGGTGCATCAACCTCATTTGAAGTCTGGCTATCTTGCACAAGTTGAGTTTGAGGGAGGTTTTGACCAGGAGGGGAAACCAGATTGGATAATGTCTTATCAGCCAGGACCTAAAGCTAAAGCCGAGTATGAGATTTTTACCCGTAAACGGAAGTCCAGAAATGAATTCTACAGCCAACCCGTTATTGATTCTTCTACGTTAGAGGCTGAGTTAATGGATGAGGAAGTTCCTGAGGAAGAGAACCTTTTCCAGCAAAGCCTTGCCTGGGATTTAGTGAATGACGTACTCAATAAAATGCGTCGAGTGCCTTAAACATCTATTCTGAACCGTTCTAAAGCTTGTGGTAGCGATTTCTGATCTGCTCTTGGCAAAAACCATAGGCCATCCCAACTCTCCTACAGGGGCGTTCTCCAAGCCTCTGAAGCAATTGCCTTAAGACACAAGCAATTCTGGCTAAGAGATGTTCATGCTCTACAACGTCTTCGGCTCACTCTGAAAAATGTTCCACAGTCATTTCAGAGTGATTTTACTCTGGACTGTTTTTGAAAAAAGATGAATTATTACAGTTGTCTGGCTAGATATCGATAGTCGCATACTCGTGGAACATTAGAAAACTTTTTCCCATTGGGGGATTGTGTGGAGGATCGTGAATTTCTGAAACGACAAGTTCTCAATCTTCGTCTTGCAGGAGTTACCACTCCAGAGATCTGTAGAAACCTCAGTTTAGATCTTGATACTGTTCTTGCGTGGCTCATTAACGAACAACTTGTTCATACAGTAGCCCTCTTAGATCCTGAAGAACCCGTAAGGGGTAGCCACAAAAAATATAATTGGGTTCATCTGAGTACGATCATGTCACGACTGAGTGAGCCAGCATCCCGTTATGGTTACTCTGGAGATCTTTGGACACCGTGCCGTTTGATCTCTCAGTTCAATTTGCCACGAGGTACTGTTTACCGATGGATTGAGAAGACAGACCTCACATTTACCAATCGGCTCCGTTCTCAGTTTTTGAATAAGGGGCAGTATCAGCGGTGGATCACTACTATCCTTCCTAAGATCGCTGCGTTGGTGGAGCGTCGTAAAGCATTGCTGTATTTGCTTGATGAATTGAGACCAGAGGATTGCCCGAATGCCCACATAATTTGGGAATCAGCCCAAGATTGCGAAGAGTCAGAGGCAGGAGACCCTGTTTTTATTTGCGGTATTAGCTCTACAGGACGTATTGCTGGGCAACTGCATTGGTGTCGTAAGCGAGTAGCCTCTGGGCAGGTACTCCAAGTCTTACAGGGATTTCTCAGTATTCACTCTCAACGGGAGGTTGTCATTTTAGCTCGAATGAAAAGTACGTATCGAACTCGGTCTATCCAGGATTTTTTGGAACAGCAGCCAAACTTACGGCTTGTTACCTTTTAACCAGAGCGGCATTGTGGTTGCCGCGAAGTAAATGGCGTTTGGCTTCCATCGGGTTAAAGGTAATGGGTTGTAGTCCGGCTACCTTACGGCGTTGATTCACGTAGTGAAGTAAATGCTGTTTCTGCCGAACAACGCCAGGAAAGTTGTAGTAGGGGAGGGAGGCGATCGCCTCTTCAACGACTGATTGAGGTTGAAATATTAAATCCTCCATGTGCCGCTCAATCCTTCTCCAAACCCTGCTCGTGACTTGTACTGAAACTGTAGATCCCTTGAAACCAATTGAGTAACCCTGGAAATGAAGGGGAGCATCTTTCATGTCATAGCTATGCAATCGGGCAAATGCTTCATGAGTGCCCTCAGTAGCAAGTAATACAAAGGAGTGTCTAAATCGTAGATACTGTACCCGTGCCTTACCTTGCCGTTTCATCCGCATCCGAGCCGTTCGGCAAGAGGTAACGTGGTAGGCAGATCGAATTTTTTGGTCGATCGCGGCTGGGTCTTTGTCTAGAGGTATGTCTCTTAACACGTACCGGGTATATCCAAATCTAGCGTAGTCGATCGCAATTCGACGTAAGAAGTCACCCAGTGATTGGGCTTCCCACTGTGCCATAACCCTCCATCCAGAAATAGCGACTGGTTGATAGGCTCAACCAGTCAAAAGCCATAACAGCAAGCCACCCAGTTGCAGACAGCCGTCTGCGAGCATACGGGCAGCGGTAGCAGTCCAGTTGCCGCCGACCACTTTCCAATAAGCTGCAACTTTAGTTGTCGTTTCAGGCAGTTATAACCCTTGAGGAAACGATGTCTTATTGGTGTCAGCAAGAACGCTGCGATCGATAAATGCTGTCTTTTGGATTGTTAGTGAACTGTCTTTTGAGTTTGTTTCGTCATACGAACTCCGTTTCGTAGAGTACCTGTGACGGCTGTGGTGGTTTACGAATGCCCCCTGTTTCAGGGACACTCGTAAACCCACGACAAAACGTCAGACTACATGATCAATGTGAGTTCCGTCAGTGCTTTCGTTGTTGGTTGTCTATATCGGTTACCAGCCGATACCCAAATGTCCATTGGACTGCCCAGCCCGCTGTACACGGCTTCAAAAAAGCCCTTCTACTTGCACCACGCTCCCAGACTCCCGCGTTTGACACCTGATCTGTACCTGACCAGGCACCGGATTACCATTTCCGGCAGCGAGAGTCCTTCCCCGATTATTCACAACAGTTGGTAGAGAAAGTCTTGTCACTAGTTGATTGCTATCAACAGAACATGCATACCGAGGGGTATTCCCCTTTTCATTCCAGATTTCAGGAAGCAGAAAGCAGAAGCTCTTCCTTACTAATATGCAGTCTCTTCGTCGTTGGGCACAACTCTTTCTCTCCTCACCAGCAAGCGGTTTCCCGCCTTTCATCGTTGAGCTTTTCATGTTGGCCTTATTGAGACCATACCCGGAGATGTCATACTCCGGTCGCCACGGTCACCCGTGTACGAACTCCCGACGCTGGCAGAGGTTACACGCCTTAGAAACTCCGTAGGCTATGTCCCCTCTGATGGATTTTCACCATTTCTGTTGTGACGGCCTGTTCCCTGAAGTCAGGGAGCAGGTCTGTCTCGGTCGCCCCCTTTCAGGGATTAGCGTTAACTTTATGGAATAGAAGCACAGGATTACTCTTTAACAGTCACCTCTCTTTGAGATGTCTTGTATAAAGGATTACTCCGTACAGCCTTCCTCGTGCTGGGCGAGCGACTCTCATCGCACCCAGCGCTACGGATAACAGCACGATGCTTTCAGGTAAATCGAAAGCTCTCCTTAGCCAGAATGGTAAGTTCTGGTTTACCGGAGTGTGCCGTCACACGATCAAGTAGCTATTCCGTTCGCCATGTTGGGCGATTCAGAAACACAGCCATTAAGGTTGGAAGATAGCGAAAAGAAATAGTAAATTAAAGCAAATTTTCAGCGCAGTAATTGGTGAGTAACAGGCAAGGAGATTCGTATGGTGCGATCGCACCAACAGTGAAAAGAAAAGCAGGGACAAACCCGCAAGAAAGAAAGACAGCTCACAGGGATGTCCCCGCGAACCTCTAAGTAACAACCAAAGGAAACGTATCAACATCATTAAAAGCACACAAGAGAATCACATAATGACTCCATAAAAAATGAGCTTTCAACCTACAGGTGAAAAGCTCATTGTTAAGTTTATTAATAATACGAGGGGAGCAAGCCCCACTCAGGGGCTGATGTTCTGTTAATGATGAAATCAACAAGACTGAATCACATAGGCATCCTCGAACCAGATCGCTCGAAAGCGATCGCCTGCAATCTGCCCAAGTGACGCATGGATCTGAACCTGTCTTTGGGTTACCCAATCCTGAAGCTGTTGGTCATCACCCATCATGAGTTTTGTAGCAACTTCAGCGAGAGCCACAGTTGGACTGGTTACGACTATCCAGAATTGTTTTTCTCCATCATAGGGTTGCAAGGATTCACGAGGCACCATATCTATTTGTCCCTCAAAGTAAGCTGTATTAATTTTGTTCATAATTGATCTCTCATAAAAGCCAGAGTACCAACGAGGTACTCTGGTTTGTTTGTTAGAAGTGTTCAGTTCATCTCAGTACCGTTTCGGTCATATGAGGCGAACGGGAAAAGGCTAAGGGAGGTCGTTAACCTAAACCCTTAACCTTCTAAAATGAGCTAGCGCAAGAGCGTCAGCACTTTTTCGATCACCTCTGTTCCCATTCTTTCGTTAGACGGAATAAATACCCTGCGTCGCCACGAGATGATCTCCGTGAAACACCCTGCTGCTTTGAGCTGATCGCAGAGTGCATCAGAGACCGTTCCTGTTAACTCCAGGCGAAGTTCACTCATCACCGTTGATGACCGCAATGACAGCCCTCCAGGGAGAGGAAAGCTTTGCCTTTGGGACATCACAACGTGGAAGATTTCAGAAGCAGAGAGATCGACTTGATGTAGCCCTAACGAAGCTGCGATGTGCTGCATCTTCTCTGGCTCAATCACTCGTCCAAGGAGTTGTTCTCCTGTATCCGTTTGGAGACGAAATACCCGTAGGTTCTCCGAATCCAAGGAATTCCAGATCGGCAGGAGTAATCCGCAGATGAGGAAGAACCGCTTTGTTGAAAAAGTAGGGGCTTCTGCCACCTCCTTTTCCCAGAAATGTTGCCATTCTTCCTGAGGAACCGATTGCCATGAGCTATGGGTTAGCTCTGCTTGTGTGAGCTTGCTTCTTCCAGTTGGTCGCACCAATGCCACCCGTGGGACGACTGCTCCAGCTTCATCAACAGTTGATGAGGTAGGAATAACCACCGCTGCACGGACTGACCGGGTGTTAAAAACCAAACGCCCTTGATGCTCCATGAAGAGCTGCAATGCTGCTGACGCAGACAGAACCTCCGTTGTCTGAGTTTCTTCAACCTCGACACAGATGGTCTCTGCACCGGATGCGTGGGTATAGACCGCGTTACGGTTTAAGACCTCGAACTTCTCAGCCCTGAGGGTTTCTACCCCAAGCTCAAACGTTCCAGATGCGATCGCGGCCTCAATCCTGGTTTCAAGCAACAGCTCAAATACCTCGAACAAGTCGTTCTGAAGCTGAATGGGCAATGCCAGTAGCCGATTGAGAAACTGCTGAATGTTTGGCAGGTTTTCCCTAAACTGGCCTTCATCAGTCTTCAGGGCTAACCCCGTTGAGGCTTCAAAGCGAGCCAATGAACAGCACTTCACCTGCCCTGAATAAAGGAGCATAAAGAGGTGCTGGAGGGCTGCTGCTGCGTAGATCGACTCCAAATTATCCTTTGGATCAAAGAGTCCTTGACCTCCGGTTTGTCGTTGACCTCGCGTGAGTGCCCCTAATGCATCGAGTCGTCGAGCAATGGTTGAGATAAACCGCCGCTCTCCGCGCACATCCGTAACAACAGGTCGAAAGATGGGAGCGATCGCCTGGTTTGTCCGGTGACTCCGGCCTAACCCTTGAATCGCGTTATCCGCTCTCCAACCTGCTTCCAGCAAGTAATGCACCCGTCGCCTTGTATTGCGGCAGTTCAGATCTGCATGATACGAACGTCCTGTGCCACCCGCATCACTGAAGATGAGCACCTGTTTTTCGTCACCCATGAAAGCAAGGGCTTCATCCAAGTTGGCTGAGCCTGGGCGATTACTCACAAAGAGCCGTCCAGTTTCTCGCTCACAAAGAATGCGTTGCGATCGGCCTGTCACTTCTGCCACACGATCATGACCAAAGTGATGAATCAACTGATCCAATGCTCCTGGTAAAGGAGGCAGGCTTGCTAAGCGTTCAATGAGTGCATCTCGCTGGGCTACCGCCTCGCGAGACAAAACCGGATTCCCGTCAGCATCAACAATCGGACGAGACAAGATCTGTCCTTCCTCCGTGGTGTACTCCTCATAGAGATGTACCGGAAAGGCATGAACTAGATAGCTCATGACGTTCTCACGGGGAGTGATGTCGATGTTTAGATCGTTCCATTCCTCTGTCGGTATCTCTGCTAAACGTCGCTTCATCAGCTCTTCGTTCGTGGAGACAACCTGGATGACCACTGCCATACCTGCTTCCAGATCCGATTCAATTGCTCGAATCAGGATGGGGCATTTGATCGACGTGATCAGATGATTGAAAAACCGTTGCTTGTGTGATTCAAACGCAGATTTCGCAGCCATCTTTGCAGCTCGATTGCGCGTGCTACCATCACGACCGACAATGTTGCAGATTTGGAGGGCTAGTTCCAGGTGATTGTGGATGACGATAAACGCATCCGCGTAGGCATCGTAGATGGCAATCTGCTCAGCCGTCAGCGGAACGTCTAAAGCTTCATACTCCACCCCTTCAAAGCTGATGTTACGGGCAAAGTAAAGCCCTAAGGCTTTCAGATCCCGACAAACCACTTCCATTGCAGCAACACCACCAGACTCGATCGCGGAGATAAACTCTGATCGGCTCGCAAAGGGAAAATCCCCTGTTTGCCAGAGTCCTAACCGTGACGCATAGGCCAGATTGCTCACTTTCGTTGCACCCGTGGCAGAGACATAAAGTACCCGTGCCCCTGGTAGTGCATGTTGTAAGCGCAGACCCGCTAAGCCTTGTTGGGAAGCTTGCTTGAGTCCACGACCCCCTAACTCTGCGATCGCATTACCCATCGCGTGAGCTTCATCAAAAGCGATCACCCCCTCAAAATCAGACCCAAGCCAATCAATGATTTGCTCTAGCCGTGACTTTTTACCCTGCCGACTGGTGCCGCGCAGCGTAGCGTAGGTTGTGAACAGAATGCCTTGAGCGAGAGAAATGTCGGTTCCTAAATTGAACTGTGACAGCGAGTAAACGTGGGCTTCATCGCCACCTAAAGCAGACCAATCTCGCCGAGCGTCTTCGATCAGTTTGTCTGACTTTGACACCCACAGTGCTTTGGTTCGCCCCTGCATCCAGTTGTCCAAAATAACACCAGCAACTTGGCGACCTTTGCCTGACCCCGTACCGTCTCCCAGAAACCATCCTCTGCGGAATCGCACCGCGTCGGGATCGTCGCTGCTACAAACTTCAACCGAATCAAACGATTGATCAACCTTGTAGGCTCCACTCAAAAATTGCGTATGAGCCTCACCCGCGTAGACTACACTTTCCAGTTGCGCCTCTGATAACAGCTCCTCAATTACCTGTTTAGGTAGCCGAGGACGGTAGGTTGGTGCAGGTGGACGCACTGATGCCAGAGCAACGGACTCACACAACGTCGTTGGATGAGGTTTTGCCCCTTGAATCGCAATGCGTTGAGGATGATAAACCTCATAGAGCGTCGCTTCCAAGGATTTCTTCTCAGTCACCTCAATGAGGTTGTACTGGAGTTCAGTAACCTCATCCCAGATTGAGATAGGGGTTGCCGCAGGGGACTCCGAGAGTGGTGTTTCCGGCTCAGGCAATGCTTCCGTAACCGACGCAGACTCCTCAATTGGGCGAGTGCTTCGTTTCAGGCAGATATCAAGTTCTGGAACAGAGATCACTTCTGAGTCAGAGACCTCATTCACTGGCTGAACTTCACCTCGTGGGGGAAGCGACTTCAGCAAGTAAGCAACCTTAGCCATCTCTAGCGATCGCACTTTGGTTGGGTGCTGATTCACAGGCAGGATTATCCATTCCGTGCCGATGTCCAGGGTGATAGATTCTCCCTCAGGTGCTTGCTTATCAATGATCGTCAATCGAGTTTCGATCGAAGTGCCATGCTTGGCATAGACCTCACCCGACAGCACAACTGTTGCTCGCACACACACCTGATCTTCCAGTCCAGCAAAAGCTGATTGCCAGAATGAGGAAGTAGGAGAGAACCAATGTCCGGTAATCAGTACCATACGTCCCCCTGGTATGAGCCGAAGGAACGCTGAGCGCACATGCTTCCCTGTAGCCTGAGGATTCCGCCTGTCCTGTTTCGGAGAAGCCGAAAAGGGAGGGTTCATCAGTACAACCGACGGGCGGATTGTCTCAGGTAGAAAGTCATGAATCTGTTCCGCATTAAACGGGTAGATTGGACTTTTAGGAAACAGGAGCTCAAGAAGCTGCCGTCTGCGATCGCTTAATTCATTGAGAACGACTTCAGATCCCCGTAATGAGCAGAACCGAGCCAGAATGCCAGTCCCGGCTGATGGTTCTAACACAAGATCTTCTGCACGAATTCGCGCACAGTGCGAGGCAACATACGCTAATTGCAGCGGCGTTGAAAACTGCTGCATTGCGATCGCCTCTTCACTGCGACGAGTATGTGTGAGACCTAAACTCTCCAAACGAGCAAACTGCTGAAGTACAGTCATAGCTGGGAGATTCCTCAGGTGCTCAATGTAATACGGCAACATGAACACCAGCGAAACTTCCTGGGCTTCGTAAGCATCCTTCCACTGCCATTTCCCTTCCGCATCTGAACCACCAAACTCCTTTTGCATCAGAATTTTGGCTTGATTGTTTGGTAGTTTTTGATGTTTCCAAAAGATACGCGCCATCTGCCGCGCAACCTCTAGGACTTTAACCTCATAAGCGACTTCAACAGGTTCGATATCTGCGAGAGTCAACTGCGTTACATCTTCCATAACCGTTTCCTCTGTGTAGGACGAAAGGCTGGAGAACCTGAGGATCCCTTGCCTTTTCCTGTTCGCCTCTACCCATGACCTGGTTGTGGAGATGTCAGTATTAACTTGATCACAGTCTTGAGTTATGTCATTTTTCATATCGATTTCCATAAAAATGGGGATTTAACCAATTGGTTAAATCCCCGCATGTTGATGAGTTGCTGAAGTACCAGTTCAGCAACTCGATTTCTTGGCTGCATCGTTAGCTACGGTGCAGCACCTTATTGTTTGTGGATCTGGTAGACATCTTTTCTTGCTACCAGAGTGCTAGGTGCGCTAAGAATGATAATTCCTTAGATCTCTACAGGTAAGAGTGCAATATAGGCTGTTGCTTCTGGTGTTTCTGCGAAACAGGTTGATTGCACCCATATTTCTAGGAAGTCATGAGGGCAGTTAGTAAAGCCCATACTTTCCTCATAAATGACTTTGTTGTTTTCATACTCACAAGTAAGAACGAACGGATTACCAGAACTTCCTTGCAGTCGCCATACTTGATGCTCGTTCCGTTTCGGATGATACTTGACGGTTGGGTAGCTTTGGAGCACAGCGATCTTCTCAAATAACCATTGAAGACATCCATGATCAGCTACCGCTTTTGTTCCGTCGGAGAGTAGGAAATGAGGGAAGAGAAGTGAGAACCGATGATACCGTGTTATCCATCCAGAATGGCATAGATCACTCAAGAGCCATCCACGCCTCATGTGCTCTAGGAAATCATCAAAGGACAATGATGTAAGCACTTTGATGGCTTTCCCAATACAGTTCTGGCGCTCTCTTGGATCTAACCATGCATACTCGGCTCTATCTTCATGAAGGCAGATTTGAAGGCTTTGGATAGCTTCTAAGACCTCGGAACTGAGGGGTTTTCTTTTATAATGCTTATCTTCTTGAGCAAGGATTTGAGTTGTGTTATTCATATTTTTGTTCCAATAAAAAGGGGGATTCAACCAATTGGCTGAATCCCGAGTTTTTTGGGTTACTGAAGGTTCAGTTCAGAAACCTACTCAAGAGCTGCACCGTTGACGTGCTTAGTAACGTGCTTCGGTGTGGCTTTTATTTTTTGGCGTAGCTGTCTAGCACTGAGCCGTTCAGAGATAACTCGTTCGAGCTTCTCCACCTGACCCGTTAGGTCGGTCAGGGAGCTAGAGCTAGGCAACTTCTCCATATGAGCTGCAATGACATTGAGAGTCTCATGCACTGCTTGCAGCTTCTTTCCTGGACGCAACCGTTCTAACCAGTCTGCTGCTCCATTCACTATATAGGGCAAGCACACACCGAGAGCGAGGCTACATACAGGCAACAATCGTTCGTAGATGTTTTCCATCTTTTCTCCTTATTTTTTACGTTAATGTTTTCCAAAAACACATTCCGGTTTTGGAGTGTGTTCTTGTTGCCAGAATATGGCGCGACGAATATCGCGATATATTCCGGTTGCTTTGGTTAGCAATTTGGTAGAGGCATACTTCTGTACAAGAATTCAGTGCTTTTTCTAGGAAAATGTTCCGGCACGTTTCTTGTGACTTTTAGCGGAAAAACAGTGCTGATTTTTATCAGAGAACTGTTCAGGGATGACGAGGAGATGCTGCGTACTTTAGAGGATTTCCACAGACTATCTCGGAAATAATTTCTGGCAATATTTCCGCTAATAAATACCAGAAAAAAGAGCGAGAAACGTTCCGTTTTCTTATCCCGGTAATGCTTGACGGGAAACGTTTCGAGAGATGATTTCCTAAGGGGAAATCGGAAGAAAAAGCATTACACTAACGGTTTTATCTTAGCAGATACAATAGAATTTGAGTTGTTGAAAGAGGATTGATTTATGCTTGCAATTGCGAGGGTTAAATCTCCCCGCTACTACATTGGTACAGCACAAAAACAGGATGAGTTTGATCCAACGACAAAGGGAGAGCCACCAGGTAGATGGCTTGAGACAGCAGGTGCCGTTTTTCTTGGGCTTGCTGGTAGAGTCAAGCGTTCTGACTTCCTTAGTCTGACTCAAGACTTCTCGATAGGTGAGAAGACACTCATTCATCCTGCTAAGGAAATACGACGAGTACCAGGCTGGGACTGACCTTTTCTGCCTCCAAAAGTGTAAGCCTGCTCTGGATGGTGGCAGATGTAGTGACAAGACTAATCATTGAGCAGGCCCATGCTCAGGCGATTGCAAAAGCGATTGCGTACCTTGAGCAGGAAGCATTTGACGGCAACAAAAGCCTCATTATTGCCTCTTTTCAGCAGGGGAGTAGCCGGGAAGGGACAAATTCCATTCCTGATCCGCTGTTGCATACCCATGCGATCGCCTTACCGATGGTTTATGAAAAAGCCAGTGGGAGGATGGAAAGCCTATACCCTTATGCCAAAGCACTTTACCGTCACAAGATGGCAGCGGGAGCCGTGTACCGGGCAGAGTTTGCAGCACAATTGCAACAGAGCTTAGGGATTGCTCTCCAACGTGAGAAGAGCTGGTTTGAGCTAAAAGGCTTCTCCCGTGAAGAAGGGGTCTATCAGGAACTGATGAATCATTTCTCCTCACGTCGTCTTCAGATTGAGGCAGCAAATCCGCAGGATGCGATCGAAGCTCAGAAAATTGCCTATGCAACCAGGCAACGAAAGGAAGTAGCTATTGCTCGAAGTGAACTATTTGCTCAGTGGCAAGAGACCAGTGAGCAGTATGGATTTGGGCAGAAACAGGCACTCAAACTTCTCCATGATCCACGAGAACGAACAACAGTGCGGCAGAAGTGGCAGGAGTGGCGAACACTGAGGGAGGCGGCAACCGCCGTTGTGCGCCATCAGAGCCACTTTACCCGACGCGATATGGTGCGGGCTATTGCTGAAGCGGCTCAAACCAGGGGATTGAATAGCTACGATGTGCTGAGACTAACCGACAAGTATCTTGCCTCTAGACAAGTAGTGGCGTTGGGTCTGATTGATCGGGATGAACGGTGGGCTAACAAACGGCTCTATAACTTGGAAAAGCAGATGCTTGCTCAGGTGCGAAAGTTGGAGCGAGATACTACGTTTCGGGTTTCGACTCGTTATGTGCGATCGGCAGCAGAAAATCATCGTCTAACCCATGAGCAGACGCAGGCACTTGAAGCGATCACGGCTAGAGGGCGAATTAAGGTGCTTTGTGGGCTTTCTGGAACAGGAAAAACTCATACCTTGGCTGCTGCCTATCAAGCATGGAAAAGCCAGGGGTATGAAGTGGTAGGAGTTTCCCTGTCAGGTAGACAAGCCCAGCGGCTTACAGAGCAAACTGGTATCGGACAGCAGAGTTTTCTTTCCAAGGTTTTTGTGGGGGAGAAACAGCAAAGTGTGACGCTCTCGAAGTTGTTGTGGGATATCGAGAGCGCAGCAGATAATCAGCGTCGCTACGGTAGCCGTTCCGTTGTTGAGTCGCCTCTGTCTGCAAAGACCGTGGTGGTCGTCGATAATGCTCAAGCGATCGGTGTTTCTCATATGAAGCAGTTGGTTGATGAGACACGAAGGGCAGGTGCCAAGCTGGTGCTTTCTGGAGACTTACAGCAACCCCAGGCGTATGAGCATAGCGGGGCACTACAGGCGATCGCCCAGAACGTAGGAGCAGTAGAACTTAAAAGGATTCACCGCCAGGAAGAGACGTGGGCACAACAGGTGGTGCAGAAAGTAGGGGAAGGTCAGGCGAAAACAGCACTGGAGTTACTGGCTGACCGAGGGCTGCTCTCCATCGCTGAGACTAAAGAGACTGCAATGTTGGCTGTGATTACTGCATGGTCGGAGCGGGGGATGAAGCGACCTCACGACCACCTCATTATTGCTGAGACTCAGGAGGATGTTCAGATTCTTAACCGTTTGGCTCAAGCCAGGTTAGTTGAGGCAGGGTATCTTGGAAACTCTGCCGTGCGGGTGGGTGCGGAACATGTCCGGCGAGGAGAGCGCATTAGATTCCAGGAAACATCCCGCACCTATGGCGTGATGAAGAACGGTATGGGAACCGTGAACCATATTGATCCGATTTCTAAGGTTGCGCTGGTGCGACTAGATACCGGAAAAATGAAAGCGATTAATGTACGGCATTATTCCGGGATTGAGTTAGGGTATGCCGTAACGACAACGGATGCCAAGAATATGGAGGTGAGACATTCCTATGTCCTTACCCATGGCAAGGGACGGGATGCAGCCCTGGTACAGGTATCGCGAGCAAAGTCTGAGACGAGAGTGTTTACCTATGCTCTGGATAAAGAGGTGGAAACATCCCTGAAGCTTGCACGGCAAATGAGCTGGGAAAAGGCAAGTGAGCTGGCAATTATGCTTGAGGAACGAAGGCTGGAGCAGGAGAGGTGATAAGTGGGGAAACTCCTTAGACATGGAAGTCCTGAGAAATTTTGACACAGAGATTTTTGAAAGGTTTAGATAGGATCTCTCGCAAGGCAGAGGTAACCTTGCAGAAATGCTAGACTCTCTTCAGTCCAGAAGATTATTTACCGATATGGTAAACTGTTTACCAATATGGTAAATTATATTTATAAGCTCTTATGGAAATCGATTTTAAGGACAAAACGCTCAAAGACCTATGTGAGCAGACAAAGCTGGCCCAGCGTAAGCTGGGTCCCCAAATGGCACGAAAGCTACGGGCGAGGCTTTCTGACTTACTTGCGGCCTCATCGGTTACTGACCTGCCCCGTGCTGGCCGTCCTCATCCATTAACTGGAGACCGGGCAGGACAGTTTGCGTTGGACTTGGTTCACCCACGTCGTTTGGTGTTTGAGCCAGCCCATGATCCGGTGCCTCAGACTGATGAGGGTGGTATCGATTGGAGCCGAGTTACACGGGTCTGCATTATTTGGATAGGGGATTATCATGGCTGAGATTTTACAAACATTTGCCCCAGATTGGGTATCACCGCCTGGTGACACAATTGCTGACTTAATTGAAGAACGGGAGTGGAGCCAAGTTGATTTGGCAAGAAGGCTGGGATTTACCACCAAGCATGTGAGCTTGTTAATCAACGGAAAAGCACCCATTACAGAGGAAACAGCACTTAAGCTTGAAAGCGTTCTGGGCGGCAGTGCAGGTTTCTGGTTAAGTCGGGAAGCACAGTATCGTGCCAAACTGGCGCAGCAAGAGGCGGAAGCTGACTGGCAGCAGTGGGTTCCGTGGCTAGATGAGTTGCCAGTAAAGGAGCTGATGGATCAGGAGGTCATTCCTAAGCGTCGTAGAGATGACAAAAATAAACCCGCTATTGTTCGAGATCTGCTCCGTTTTTTTGGGGTAGCCTCCCCGGAAGAGTGGCAAGAGTACTATGCCGGTATGGAGGTCGCTTTTCGTCGCACTCGGACTGAGCAATGTGATGTGGGAGCTATTTCAGCATGGTTGCGTCGAGGGGAAATTGAGGCAGAAAAACTTAATTGCCCTAAGTACAGCAAAGCAAAGTTTGAGAAAGCTGTTCACACAATTCGACAACTCACCGTGCTACCTCCTGAGGACTTTGTGCCGCAAATACAGCAATTGTGCTGGGATGCAGGAGTTGTCTTTACCCTTGTACCTGCAATTCCACGAGCACATACCAGTGGTGTTGCCCGGTGGCTTAATCCTCACAAGGCACTCATTCAGCTCTCGCTCTATGGCAGAACCAATGATCGCTTCTGGTTTACGTTCTTTCATGAGGCAGGACACATTCTCCTGCATGGGAAAAAGGATATTTTCTTGGATGAATTTGATGGAGGAGAGAAACTAGAGTCGCAGCAGGAAGCAGAAGCAGATAGATGGGCTAGTGAATTCTTGATACCACCTGAATACGAAGCAGAATTACCAAGTCTCAAGTCAAAACAATCTGTTACTAAATTTGCAGAGAGGCTTGGAATTCATCCGGCGATCGTCGTCGGACGTTTGCAACATGATGGAGTGATTCCTATGAAGTGGATGAATGAGTTTAAGGAGTATTGTCGTCAGATTATATCTGAAGTAACAACAGCCGATCGTGTTCGAGAGAAGTTAGAAATTTTGGAGATTACTGAGGAAGATATTGCAGAGGCAGTTACCTGGGCACGCCAAGATTCCTAGCAATGGTGATGCGAGTTGTTTTTGACACAAATATAATCGTGTCTGCGTTGCTGTTCAGTAAAGGGCGATTATCTTGGTTGCGGGAGGTATGGAGCCAAAACCAAGCTACCCCGCTTATTTCAGAAGTAACAGAGGCAGAGATTCGACGAGTATTAGCCTATCCAAAGTTTAAGCTTTCTAATGCTGAGCAGAAGGTGCTACTTGGGGAGTATTTGCCGTTTTGTGAACGTATTACTATTCCCAATCCACCTCCTTCTGTTCCAGAGTGCCGGGATCCGAAGGATGTTTCCTTTCTGCTCCTAGCTGTCGCAGGCGGTGCAGCGTATTTAGTGACAGGTGATCAGGATTTGTTATCTCTAGCAGATGAATTTCCAATTCCTATTGTTAGGGCAGAGGCACTTCAAGAGATTTTGACATCAAGGCAATGAGTGACGTTTGAAATATCACCTTTTCAAGATAGCAAGCTACGTAATCGAGGACTAACTAGATAGTGCCTTGGATAAAAGCTAAATCTGTATACAGCATTGAAGTAGTGTGAGGAAATGAATGGCAAGGGCAATTGCTGCTCGCAATCAAGGGGATGATTACCAAGCTCGTTGGTTTTGGTTTCAAGCGTGCCGTCTGTTTGGCGATCGCACAAAAGTTGTTCGCGTTGTTTACGAAGCGAATAACATAAAATCCTTTGATGATATTTCAGTCTATTTTGATGGCAGATTTGATGAGGAGGGCAATCCGCTTCATGCTGAGTACTACCAGGTGAAATTCCATGTCACTTCAGCGGGAGCGTTAACTTGGGAAAACCTAATAGATCCAAGCTTCATCAATGCTACCTCGGTCTCTCTTCTTGAGCGATTAAGAGACGCTCAAAAAAAGTATGCTCCTCGTGGTACAGAAGCTCACTTTATTCTTCATTCACCGTGGACAGTGCATCCTGACGATCTGTTAGCAAAGATCCATTCTGAATCTGATGGGCGATTGGATTGGCATCGACTCGCTGAAGGTGGATCGAGATCAGAATTAGGCAAAGTTCGCGCAGCGTGGCGTGCTCATCTAGGCATTAAAACCGATGAGGAACTGCGGATTATTTTACGTCCTCTTAGAATTCGCCAAGGACGAACCTTACAAGAATTAGCAGAATCCTTAAACGATAAACTCTTTCGAGCAGGCTTACGACCAGTAGATGAAAACTGTCTATGTCATCCCTACGATGATTTGATTCGCAAGCTCTTGCAGTATGGAAAAACAGAATTTACACATACTGATATTAAAGATATTTGCAAACGGGAGAATTTATGGATGGGACACTCTGCTGTTGAACCCACTATTCGCCAGATAGGCATTCGTAGTTTCTTACGGTGGGCGGAGAACCTCGAAGATGAGACTGATGCAATGCTTGACCTTCTTCGCTGGTTTGATGGGCGAAATATTCGCTCACCTGAACTTTGGCAGGAGATTTACCCGAACATTGAATCCTTCCTTTCTAAGGAGTTGCGACCATCTCAACGATACGATTTTCATCTTCATGCTCATGCGTCCATTGCTTTTGCAGTTGGATATTGTGTGGACTCGAAGTCAGGGATTGATGCAGCAGTTGTTCAATCTACTCGCGCTGGGCGTCAAATTTGGCGACCATCATTGCATATAAATGCCGAAAGATATCCAAGTTGGACGGCTAGTAGCGAGTTGATATCCCAAGATGAAACAGATACTGCTGTTGCGCTCTGTGTTACTCACAACGTTACTGCTGACATTCGACACTATATTGAGCGGGAAAATTTGCCCATTGGCCGTATCCTGGCCTTCTCTCTTCCAAGTGGATCAAATCAGAGTTCCATTCTCGATGCTGACCATGCCAAGTTACTGGCAGAGCAATTAGCAGCACTTTTACGAGAACAGCGAACAGGCCGTGAGCGTCAAGGCAAGCTACATCTTTTTGTTGCTGCTCCCAACGCCTTAGTTTTTTTCATCGGGCAGGTTTCCCGAAGCTTTGGCTCATGCGTTTTCTATGAATATGACTTTGATAGTAATGCCCCTGGCGCGTATCAACCCTCACTGGCTTTTCCACCCAGCAAATGATGCCAAAGAATGAGGAACGGTTGATTTTTTGTACACAGAAACGCTATGGGCAGCATAAGTTCAAATGAACTATACTATGGATGGTGGTTTTCTTTTTTACTCATTGCGTGATAAGGAACGTAATAATTATGGATCTGCCGAGCTACTTCACCGATTTTCTTGCTGCAATTCGACCTCAAGAAAATCATATTGAGGATTTCAAAACAGGTCACAGGACTCTCAGAAAGAGGCTTAAAGAGTATCAAGACCTCTCTCCAGTTATAGTGACTACATTCTTGCAAGGGAGCTATCGGCGAGCTACAGCAATCCGTCCTCAGGGCGATAAGCGAGCTGACGTTGACGTAATTGTTGTTACTAAATTGAGTGAGAATGAATACAAAAATCCGAAAGAAGCGATGGATCTGTTTATTCCGTTCCTAGAGAAGCATTACAAAGGTAAATATGAAATACAGGGACGATCGTTTGGGATTCAGTTATCTTATGTTGATCTCGACCTGGTAATAACTTCAGCTCCATCTGAAAGCGAAGAGGGAATCCTTAAATCTGATAGCGTGAGTTCGTATGAAACTCCGGAGACGTTTGGTGCCGATGAAGATTGGCGACTGAATCCATCATGGCTTTCTCTCGAATCAAGATCTATCCTCTCCTTTAGCTCTCAACAATATCGCTTGGATGCCGCGAAGAAAGAAGCTGAATGGAAAATATCGCCCCTTCGTATTCCCGATCGTGACACTGAGGAGTGGCAGGATACTCATCCACTTGAGCAAATTCGGTGGACATGGGAGAAGAATCGAAAATGCAATAAGCATTACGTTAATGTTGTTAAGGCAATTAAGTGGTGGCGTAGAGAAAATCATCCAACACCTAAGTACCCTAAGGGCTATCCGGTCGAGCATTTAATTGGAGAATGTTGCCCTGATGGTATTACCTCTGTAGCAGAGGGTATTACGAAGACATTGGAGACGATCGCACAAACCTACCAATCGTATGCTGCGCTAAAATTAACTCCTAATCTCCCTGATCGTGGTGTACCGTCGCACAATGTCTTCAAGCGGGTTTCGGGTGAAGATTTTGCTGAGTTTCATGCCCAGGTCTGTGAGGCAGCAGAGATTGCACGCGCAGCTCTCGATGCGACAGATATACATACAAGTGTCGAGCACTGGCAACAACTCTTCGGCAAAAAATTTCCAGATGCTCCGCCAAAAAACAATAGTGGTTCAGGAAGTGGTGGATTTACACCTCGGCAAGGTCCTTCTGTGATCACAGGAGGTCGATTTGCCTAGTGAATCAGAGGAGTATACCAGAATCGCTCCGAGTTGCTCGTAGGTCTCTTGAGTCAATTCCGTTAGTCAAAATTCTCCATGATTGGATCTGGGAAGAGAATGTCGCACAATGGGTACTTCACTGTGAAATATCCATTGCATCATCCAATTATGAGTTAGTTCCTGACATCACAGAATGGTATGTTCTGGTCTCTCCAGATTATCCTTGGGGATTGATTGAATTTTTCCCAAGTAAGAGAAACGGACTGACTCATACGTTTCCACACCAAAGTTTTAATAGCATAGGAAGAGCTAATTGTCCTTGGCGTGACGGAAACCTCTGCTTGAGTACACATCTACGGATATTAGGTAGCTATGAATACGATAGTGAACCATATGACGTTTATTGGCGGCTGCATTGGAAGTTTGAAAGAGCTATTCAATGGTTACACGCAGCTTCACATGGCACCCTTACCTTACTAGGTGAGCCTTTTGAACTTCCTGTTTTCCCAAAAGGATCTTTAAGTACGGTAGTCTTTTCGGAAGGAATCAAGTCCTTTAATCTTTGGCAGCAAATTCCAAACTCAGCAGGTTTACTGGATGTAGTGCCGTTAGATAAAAAGCCAGATACGTTTTTCGTAAAATCTTTCAGATCTGCTAATGGCCATGAACTGCTGGTTCCAGCATGGGGCAAAGTCATGACCGAGATGACGAATGAAAAGGCAACTGGAATTTGGGTTCGTTTGAATCATGTTCCTGTTCTAGATCCGTGGCAAACTCCATCAGATTGGAAAGAGCTAAGAGACATTTGCAAAGAACAGCATATTGAGCTAGATGAACAGCTCAGATCAACAGTTAAGGGAATTCGAGATGGCCAACGCCACATTCTACTTTTGGGTTTTCCGGTCCCATCACAAGTCGGGCATTCCCCCTGTCAGATCCATTGGCAGGGGCTTGAGCTTCCAGTGCTGTCTCATAGTACCAAGACAGCAAAAGGATTTAGGACAAATGAATTGGGTTACTGGCAGCGCGATCGCACTGAACTTCTGCGAGGAACGAGAAATTTATTGTGGATGAAATCTGAAAATTGGCATTCTGAGCACATATCAACTCGTGGTAGCTTTTCTGAAATGATGGCGAATAAAAAGGTATTGCTACTAGGCGTTGGGGCAGTTGGCTCTCTCGTAGCAGAGCTTTTAGTAAGAGGCAATGTTCAGCGTATAGGCTTATTGGATTCCGATAAGCTTGAAATCGGCAATCTATCCAGACATACATTGAATTTGGAAGATCTTTTAGAAAGTAAAGCTGTCAATGTTGCGAAACGTCTTAATGTTGTATCGCCTCATGCAGTTGTTGAAACTATGGAATGTGAGTTTCCCTTTGTTTCTGAAGCACAGCGGGTATACATTCAGCAGTGTGATCTTATTTTAGATTGCACTGGGAGTGATAGTGTTCTTTATCATTTGGAGAAGTTCGCATGGGAAGGTGAAAAGATTTTTATCTCTATTTCACTTGGAAGGGATGGAAAACGCCTTTTTTGCTTTGTGTCTCAAGGTCGCAGCTTTCCTAGCCATATTTTTAGAGAAATGATCAATTCTTGGTTGGGAAAGGAACAAGAAGAATTTAAAGATCAGCCATTACCCTGGTCAGGAATAGGTTGCTGGCATCCCGTGTTTCCTGCAAGAGCTGATGATGTCTGGATGATGGCATCAGTTGCCGTAAAACATATTGAGTCTTTGATAGAATCCAATTCGCTAGATAACAATCTCGCTGTTTTTGAACAGGTTTTTGATAAGAACGATAACTTTTGTGGTGTTCGTCTGGTATAACCTCATGTTAAAAGCACGTAGCTTAGAGTTTATATCTGATGATCAAAAGTTTGGCGTAAAAATGAAACGCAAAGAGATCTTTCGCATGTTAAAAATATGCAGAGATGCTAGAGATCAAGAGGTTGGTGGAATACTTATAGGGACATACGACTTAGAAAATAGATATGCTCTTGTAAAAAGTATCTCAGACGCACCCTGTGACTCATTACAGAGTAGAAACTGGTTTCAGAGAGGTGTTCAAGGGCTGCAAGATATGCTTAATTATTCCTGGCAAGAAGATCGTCAGTTCTATCTTGGAGAATGGCACTTTCATCCATACAGTAACTCGCAGGCTAGTCCATTAGATGTTCAGCAAATGCGAGATATTTCTCTATCAAAAACCTCTAATTGTCCTGAACCAATACTTCTTATTCTTGGCGGCAATCCGAGAAAATCTTGGGAAATTAGTGCTTATGTCTTTCCACGTAATCAGATGTGGCTAAGACTGAGGAATGTATCACGAACTTGTCTTTGAAAAAGATTTTATACTGGCTTCTCAAAAGTCTTAAGAAACTCCTCGTTTCTTGTTGAGAGCTTCTTAGCTCTCATGACATGACGAAGTTCATCCACATCATCAAGCAGGTCTCTTTCCCTCTGATATCTCTTATCAGGATCGCGTGCTAAACAACGCCCAATAATTCTATCTACTAGATGCCATGCTTCAAGTGGAAGCCGATTCTTATCGATATTAAGAATACTGGCCGCTTGACTGGGGGGTTGGTAGGCTTGTTCGGCTGTTATGATCTCTTGTTGGTTTAGCCTACGGAAGTCTCCTCCATATCCTCCATAAGGATACTTGAGCGTTAAAAGCTCGTACCAAATGACACCAAAGCTAAACTGGTCGCTGCGATCGTCAGCAAAGCACTGTTCAGAATCTTTCGCCAATAGTTCTGGTGCTGCATACTTTGGACGGTTCCCATCTCCAAGATCTCGATTCAATGTATGTTCCACAAGCCAAGCACTTCCAAAATCGATCATCACGAGTCGGTTTGGGTTGCGTTGAAGAATTAAATTTCTTGGATTGAGATCGCCATGAACTATGTTCAGCCGATGAAGTTGCCGCAGTCCATGAGCAAGACTGATCATTAACAGACAAACTTCATAGGCACTAGGGCGAGGCTCGCATTTCATCCCAGTTTCGCGCTTCTTAGCGCATATCAGTTTTTTCTGAATACACCTATTTCCCTCATGCTCACAGTGATTTCCATTTTTGACACGTTCCAAATAGCACCCTAAATCTTCACCCTCAGTCCATGAGGTAACAAGGTAGGCTCGCTCACGGCCTATCCGGTCGTAGCTAAAAATGACAGGAAGCCTACCATCGTTTCCTGACAACCGTTTCAGTTTCTCAACCAGTCCTGGCTGCCGATTCTTATTTCTGGCATCGAGGTTCTTACCATCAATGCCCAAGATGCACCACATCTCGCCTCTGTTTTGGCTCCATCTATCGAACGCCATATACCGTTCACGTTTCCCTGAGAGATCTTTGACGATGTAATAGGTCTTCTTCCCAAGAGTCAGGGTGTGGGTGACGTTATAGCTTTTCCCAAGCCAGCGGATTTCTTCTGGCTCATCAAGTTTTTTAAGATATTTCCTACCCCATTCATTCACAGTACATATCTCCCTATGTAATTGCTGTATCGGGACATGGATTTAAAGAATTGTGCGTGGAGGAAGTTATTGGAGATATTTGTCTGATGCTTTTTCATGAGGGGGCAACCATTTGAAGCGATCGCCACATTCGCTGTGATAGTAGCGGCGATCAATCCCACTAACATGTAGATTTACTGGAGAGTTTAACCTTCCGGTTCTTGCATCACTTTCGCCCTCTCGATAGGCAAAAGGCTTTCCTTTTGGACAATTGAGACAATTTCGTTCATCTGGGGGTGAGGGGTTTTGTCCACCTTTAGCTGAGGTTACAGTGTGTCGAGCTTCTTTCAAGCCTTTGTGAAATGCAGCACGAGATCCTACACCGTTAGAAACGGTAATTCCTTCATACACTTCTCTTCCAAGCAAAATAATACCGTAGGGGCTACGTCCACCTTCTGCCTTCTCAAGGAGATGGCAGTATGCAGCCATACGAGCATAGTGCTGTCCTTTCAGTTTTCGTGTTGACGCATTCTCATCTTTCCGTCTCCATACAGGTATACGTAAAGACCCCTTCTTAAGGACACGCCACGGTTTTCCTGCTACTCTATATTTGCGGTCTCGAAGCGGCTCTTGATAAGAAACTGATTCAAACCCAGCAGCAAGCAGATCCCACCAATTTACGGATTCATTATCAGTTGAGAGAGCAGGTTCTTTTGGCTTTGCCCTCAACGCGGCTGCTCGTCTCGCTTGTAGAAGTTTTATATTCGATTCTAAAGAAGATATATTTGAATCCGAATAATACACTTTAGGGATACGAGAAAGAGCAAAAAGATAGGCGATACCAGCCATTAGAAGGTGTAACCATGAATTGAAGCCTAAGAAGTAGAGAACAACTATTGTGACAAAAGCTATGGCTGAAGTTACAATTAATTTTTTCTTCCGTAGTTGCTGTTGCTGAAGTAGTGATTCGTCTCTCTTTGCTACGCGAATTCGCAGTTCATTTATAGACCAGTTGAGCCTTGTTTCTATTTCACTGGAGTTGTAACAGGGTAGGTACTGGAGGTTCGTTCGTTGCTCTTCGTAATACTCGTCATCGTCCTCCTGTCCTAACTCATACGCGATGAGACCAGCGCGTGGGCAGAACATAAACTCAGTCATGGCGTGAACCCCGATCCAAGGGGTATGCTCACGAGCTGTCAACCCTTCACCTGGGCTGCTCTTGCCGCTATATGAATACGTCATGTCCTACCCCTGGTTCCTCCTAAACGCCAAAAAGATAGAGCTTTTGATATTTCCTTCGCTGAGTGAGGTCTTTCGTCAGGATAAATACTTAGACAAGCCTCTACTTGTTGGTAGAGTTTTTTAGAAAACACACTGATGCAGTGAGGAAGATCGGCTCTTTGGGGTTGTAGGTTTCCGGTGGCGATCGCAACGAGGATCATTGCCCAACTGTAGAGATCGGCTTCCACGGTCGGGTTCTCATCCCCCTCTACAAGTTCTGGCGCTCGGAAGGGATTAGCTATTAGTCCTCGATTGGACACTGATGATTTTCCAGTAATGATCTTTGCTAGCTCGAAGTCGAGGACAAATGGTTGCTTATCAGTTCTGATAACTATTGATCGTGTATGGAGGTCTCGCAGAATAATACCTGCGGTATGAAGCTCATGCATTGTAGTTAAAAGACAACGAGCAAAGGGAAGGATATCTGTGCAAGAGAATTGTTTGTTCTTCACCAATGTTTCTACGGTGTCCCCTTCAATCCATTGATCAATAACCCACCACTCATAAGGTTCTTCTGGATTATCGAGGAGGGCAGTGCGGTTTACGGGAATACCCTTGACTTGTCGCGCGGTGAGCAGATCAACCACCTTCTTATGTCGGGAAAGTTTTGATTGAAGTGCCTTCTGCTCATCAGTACTGAGATACCTGATGTCATAACATTTCCCTCTATCAATACGATTAAGGTACTTTTCACAGAGACGAAAGACACGATATTGAAGTCCATTTGAGGCTGTAATCCACGAAGTAACACAATCTTCAATAAGCCAATTATTGATGCTCTTTTGTGCTGTTGTAGTGGATAGTTTTACAGGAAAAAATGTGCTCGACGACGAAGACTCTTGGCTGGAATATGCGTTGATGCTATGAGATTTTTCCCTAACAGACAAACCAGTTTCAGGGATTGAGCCGGGATATTTCTGTGGAGGATTTCGAGTGAGATATTTGTCTTTGAGTTCCAGCTTTAGTGCAGAGAAGAGCAATTGAATTGAACGCCTTGCAGCACGCTTTTTCTGTCCAAAGATATTTGAAATCACCTTCCTATCTACATCTATGCCTCCATTACTTTCTGCAATCAGGTTTTGGAGGTATTCAAAGGACACGCAGTCCTTTTCCTCGTGTCCAGCTAACTTGTCCCGCTGCTCTTCAAGGAGTTTTTTCGCCTCGTTAGTTATGAAGAAGCTATCGCGGTTACGTTGTTGCTTCGGAAGGTTCATGGATCGCCGGGTGGGGAACGCATATTTTTTCCCTCTACAGGCGATCGGCTTGATGATCCGGATAGATTTAAGAAATGTGTTCTTGCTTTGTTATGAAGATTTCAGGCATTGTTTAATCGAGAGACCACAACTTAGAAGTATTCAGGATGAGCAAGTACGGGAAAAACTGTGAATGTAGATAGTAAAAACAGATTGTGGAAAGCCATAGAAAAAATCAGGCTCTTAAGCAAGAAAATATTTGCGGTATTCCTATCCATTTCTATGAGTACTTATATCCTGGGAGTTTGTATTTTTGCTCCTTACTATAATTGGCAGTATTCCCAGAAAAATGGCTTCATAAGTTGGCTATTCTTTGGAGAAGTTATTTCTTGTTTACATGCAGTTGGATGGCCATATTTTGTTTTAAATCGGGCAGAATATGATACGAGAACAAGCATGGTTGTTGCTCAGAAACAAGAATTTTCCTCATTACCTGAGTCACAGGGAGAGATAGTTCCACCTCAAGAAGCTGAAAGAATTGCAGTCCAAAGAGCATGGGAAGGTTTCTTACAAGGGGCAAAAGAGAAGGGACTTACAGAAGTGGAAGCAAGAGCGATATGGGTTCAAAAATATGAGCCTATTGTTAAGCAGCAAATTAAAGAACTTTTGAAGAAAGTAGAAGTCGTTAGGTGATGTCTAACTCTGGATGAATCTATGTTCTAGATAGCCACTCGTTACTATGCTTCAGCTCTTAAGGTTCTCAAGAATCTAAGAATAAAAGTCCCTGTGACTTTAGAGCGCATTTCCAAATAAAAGATTAAGCCAACGGGGTTGATAGATAAATTGGAACAAGATCAGAAGTAGTGTTCTCGATGCTGGGAAAATGGTAACAACTTTGAAGCCTCGTGGCTTTAGCCGTGTCAGTGAACGTGCTGCTAAACGCTATAGCACTGACTTAAGCGATCAAGAATGGCAGATTATTCGCCCACTCCTTCCGCCTCACCCAACAGGGCGAGGACGCAAGCGGGAGGTTGACGAACGGGAGATTCTCAACGCCATCTTCTACCAAATCCATAACGGGTGCATCTGGAGCGACCTGCCCAAAGACCTGCCTGCTTGGCAAACGGTCTACAAATACTTCCGCCGCTGGCAGCGTCAAGGGGTCTGGCAACAGATTCATGACCAATTACGCCGCAAAGTCCGTGTATCGGTTGGAAGACAAGCCAATGCGAGTGCTGGCAGTATAGATAGTCAGTCGGTCAAGACGACGGAAAAAAGGGGGAAGTCTATGGCTTCGATGGGGGCAAACTAATCAAGGGACGCAAGCGGTTCATTCTAGTAGACACGCTAGGACTGTTAATCTGTGTTGTTGTTATAGATGCGAATTGCTCAGAGCAACGAGGAGGGGCGATTGTTGTGCATGAGATGGATGCACAACAAGCAGCAGCATTGCAGTTGATTTGGGTAGACCAGGGGTATCAAGGTGAGAATTTTGCTCGGGTGGTAGAGCAATTATGTGGTGCGAAAGTCGAGGTGGTGAAACGTTCTGAGGCGGGGTTCGTTGTTCTTCCAAAGCGATGGATTGTAGAACGGACGTTTGGTTGGCTGAATCAAAACCGTCGATTAAGCAAGGACTATGAACTGTTACCCGAGATGAGCGAGGCAATGATTCAGGGAGCAATGATTCGCTTAATGTTGAAACGTCTCGGTCAACAGCAGGGATAAGTTTCACAATTTATTTGGAAATGCGCTCTTAGGGAGGGGCACGAATCTAAATTTTTGTGCTATTCCAGTCAAGGAATGAGGCTGACCAATCGCTACAAAGCTTTTCTAAAGGGGATTCTAGCGAGTTCATAGTTTAACGCTTAAAGTCCCATCCTTAAAGCCCCTATTCTCCCAGACAAACCATTGTGGATGTGCAATTCTGAATTATCGAGCAAATCAACAAGCGACTGCTGGAAGAGGCAGAAAGAACTGCTTAATTCATAGTCATGAGATTCACACAGCCACAACAAAACCAGTAACGTTCGCTGAGGAGAAACACAAACTTGTTTACTAGCCATGCTCAGATCGGGCAGATTGCTTTGAATGTATCAGTTTTGGGATTTGATGTATCTCTTAAATGTGAACTGAAGATGGAAAGGAGTCCAGAGATAACTCTTCCTTCTACTCATTCACTAGATGTGCAACCCAGAAGTGCTAAGCCTAGATACCACGATCGCGCCGTACTCGTTGATTTGACGCACATCTATACAAGGGCACAACATGAAGGACTCTGGATTGATGATGTGCAGCTTTACCACCAACTTACTAGAGATGGAGATGAACTATTGGGGGTCTTTGCCTATTTAGTGATTCGTCCAGATCAACAGGAGAAGGTGGAGAGTTTGCGACGAATTGGCTATCAGGTTAGCCCACGAGTTGTTCAGCCTCGATCTGATAATTCCGAAACCAGGAAGGATATCGATACATGGCTGATCTCAGATGCAAGTCTCTATGCACCTTTCGTCAAGACACTTGTGGTTGTAAGCAGTGACTCGGACTATGCCTATCCGCTTAGGAAGCTTAAACAGGAGCTAAATAAGCGCATTGAGGTGATTTACTTCTCAGAGCAAAGCCTGAGTAGTGAGCTGAGATTTGTTGCAGATAAGTGTACACCCATAACCGCCCTTCCTGGTGTTTGTAAACCACGTCTGCCTAGCAGGAAGCCTGAGAAATGAGTGTCCATAAGCTATGTAGGGTGCAGATGCCATATCCATCTACTAGCGTTTGAACCATTATGCAAGCTAGAACAGCACAAACTGAAAATGAATCAATTGATCGCTCCCATGTTGCCGCTCTTGTTCAATCAATCGATGCTGCAAACCTACCTGCAACGCTTGTTGCGAAGCAAGGCATTATAGCTGCCATCTCAGTGAGTAATTCGACACTAAAGAATTACCGTAAACAGTTCTGGATCGAAGGCATTCACTATTTCTATCTTGGCCCAAAGTTGGTGCGCTACAACTTAGAACTGATTGTTGACTGGGCTATTCATCGAGGAGATCCACAAGCACATCAGCGTGCTATTGAGGCTTTCCTCTTCAAATTGGAGAGCAATCAATCCACTAAGAAACGGCAACGACAATCTAAATAGAGAGGCTCAACTATGTCAATTCGTCCCAACGCTGGGACTGGGGACGATGCAGAGCGAGAAGCTGCTTTTCTAAAGCGACTTGAATCTTTGGAGGCTAAACCTCGGCGGCGACAACAGAAAGCAACACTGCGAGACCTTGTGGTCAAATATTACCCTATTCTCAAACCTGCTCAGGAACGGGGACAGACCTATGATGAACTCGCTTTGATCTTCGAGGAAGAGCTGGGGGTGGACATCTCGCCAGGAACCTTACGGAAATACATGGCTTATGCCAAGAACCATTCAGGAGACAACGCTGCTCTTCCAAAGTTATCTGTTGCGAAGCCTACAAACACTCGCTCCCCTCAAGTATCGCTCCAAGTCCAACCAAAATCCACAAGTATGCCGTCAGAACGACGTGAGATGTTGTTACGCAACGCTCAGAATGACGATATCGAATCCGAATTTGAAAATCTTGAATGATTGGAGGTAATTTCAGTGAATAAGCGACTAGCGGCTACAGTTTCCATCAACCCTGAGCGAAAAGTTTGCTCTGTTGGAGGTGACAAAGGGGGCGTAGGAAAATCTTTCACTAGTTGTGTCATGGCAGAATTTTGCTTAGCTAAGGAACTAGAATTTGTTCTTGCTGAATGCGATCGTGTCAACCCAGATGTAGGACGAATTTATCGCAATTCCGGCGTTGATGTTAAGTTTGCTTACTTCAGTGAAGATCCTAGAAAACGTACTAAAGCTGATACCTTATTTAAGGCAGCTATTGATTCACCCTTAGTGATTTGTAATCTCCCTGCTCAGGTTCATCAACCTATGAAGGAGTGGTTTTTGGAAGATGATCTTTATGAATTAGCGCAGGAACACAACATCACCTTCTATCACTGGTATGTCACAAATGGCGGGTACGATTCCGTAAAGCTCTTTCTCAAGTCACTGAAAGAGCTAGGTCCCTATATGAAACACATATTCGTGAGAAATTGGGGACTCTGCGATAGTTGGACTCATGTGGATGAAGATGATGAGGTACAAGCTGCGATAACTGAGCATCACATTCCAGTTATCGATTTGCCAAAGTTTCCCTATGCTGAGAGGAATCTGATTGAAGAGCATCAACTTACCTTTACACAGGCACTGCAACATCCCAAGTTTGATTTGGTATCACGGCAACGGGTGTACAAGTTCCTTCAGAAAAGCTTTACCCAAATCGAAAGCACAGGAATATTGAGTGGTGAAAAGCCCTAAACGTCCTGGGGCTGGCAATCATGATTTGTTCAACGATGTGCTTGCAGGTGCTAGTCCAGAAGCAAGGGAGAAGCTTCTACGAATTCTTTACCATTCTGGCATTAATGAGGGAGATCCGATATTTTTGATACTCGCTGCTCTCACCAATTGCCAGATGTCAGTTGAGCCAATTCCAGAAGAACTAGCAAGTTTGAGGGAAGGTATTAAAGCCGTCTTACTAGCCCTTTGTGAAGAAGTCGAAATTAGTCTCCATCGACACGAGGAGTTGAATCACAGCTTCTATGTCACTGCTGAACGGCTAAGCACTATTTTGAATCAGAAATTATCTGAAGTTGAGCGGCATCAGAACCGCCATAAGAGTGCAATCTCTCTTTCTCTCAAAACAGCTTTGCTCTGGTGCCTTGTCACTTCTGCGATCGGTGGTATTGCTGGAGCACTCTTGATAGCAACTGTCATGATTGTTGCTGCTGCCCATTAACAAGAGGAAGTAACTCGTTGGTTCAATAAATTCCTGACACAACGAGTTCTTCCTATCCCGTGATTTTGAATTCCGATCCCTTCATTCGCTTACAAGCCTATGATTACATTTCTTCGGCGATTAGCCTCAACTGTAGGGCTAATCATACTCTGGGCACGCCTGTATCCATTTATTCTCGCGATAATTAGCGTCCTACCCTACAGAGATAACCTCGCATTCGGTTGGATTAGTCCTGAGTTGGTGCAAAGCATTTTCTTTAAGGTGATAACGCTTCTCTACCTTACATTTTGGTTTGGGACGTATCTCGATGGCTTCTTCAATGAGTGGTCTTTGTTGAGATTTCAGTCTCTCCAAATCATGGCTTGTGGGTGTCGTTGGTTATTTCAGTCAATTACCAGGCTGTTACTACCTTTCCTAGTCAGCATTGGTGAATATTGGGGACTGGTTCATTTTACGACAACACCTCCGTTACTTCAGCGAACAACAGCCATTGTCTTCTTCATTATTTTGGCTCTTCTGGGTTGGTGTTATCCAAACACAAAAGTAGCTCAGATCCATTATTGGAAACAGTTTCAGTGACACATTTCTCTTCTTCTAAAAAAGGACACCGATATGAGTAGTAAACAACCTGTAGATCTTCGTGAAAGGATGCTTCAGTCTGTACAAAAATTTCCTGCATGGGGCAGGGGAGCAATAGCTAGCCTCTTTGTCATAATCACTGCTCCATGCATCTATGCACTCGGTTCAGGAGTTACGGATCTCTTCTTGAAGCTGTTTCAGCTCTCTTTCTTTAATCCTGGTAATGTTGTTGGTCATTTCGTTGGTTTACTGTGTTCAGCAGGGAGTTCCTACGTCATCTTCAAGGCCATTTCTGTATTGGTTACTCTCAAGAATTGGCAAGAAGGGCTAATCCCGTTGAATTTCTGGGGACTGTCAGTCTTTGCGGTGATTGGTGCTGGATTTGGGACTCTAAGCCTAAGTCTCATCATCCTTCCCAGTATCAGTCTTAAACTCGCTTTGGTGTTTGCTGTCTTTATTGCAGGATTGGTAACAGCGGCCTTGGTGGAATCACAATGGGTTCTTTGGGATCGAGTGATACGAGGGAAAAGGCTTCGATATTCTGGCGATATCAGCAATCGTTTAACTGAAGCAGCAAATCATCCTCTGCCGTGGGGAAAGTTGTGGGTCAAAAAGATTCAGGAATCCTTAGGCTACTTCGTTTTAGGCGCACCTGGAATGGGGAAGAGTACTTGGCTAGAGGTGCTGATGACGATTGCCTTGTCAGGCATTGGCATTATCCCAAATCATCGTGGGTTGCTTTACGATGCAAAGCCAGATCAAACAGCAGGTTTGGTTCCGTACCTAGAAGCACTAGGTATTCCCTATAAAATCCTTAACCCGCTTGATCGTCGTTGTACCGGATGGGCAATTGGTAAGGATATTCGAGGTGAAGCAAGTGCTGCGGAGTTTGCGGCGGTACTGATTCCAGAGACTGAGAGCAATAATGACAATCAGTATTTTATTGATGCTCCTCGATTGCTGATCACAGCAGTAATTGTTGTTCTCATCAAAATATTTGGAACGAACTGGACGTTGCGTCATCTGATTCTGTTTTGTAGTGACAAAGTGCTCATGCAGAAATTGTTGGAGAAGCATCACCCACGCCATCAGGCATACATGGAGTTTTTTAAGGAGAAGAAGGGACAGAAAAACGAGGTGATCACAACAATTCAGTCAAATCTACTGCCCCTCGCTATTGTTGCTGCTCGCTGGGAACATGCTCAAGACATAATTTCAATTCGTGACTGGCTTAAGGGGGAATATGCTCTCGTCCTGGGCAGTGACTTTGAATTCCCAGAGACCCTCAAGCGAATTAACCAACTCATGTTCCGCTTCGTAACAAGTGGTCTTAAGGGGCTATCTGATGACCCGGATCGTCGTGTCTGGATGTTTATTGATGAATTAGCAGCAATGGGTGATTTGCCTCAACTGGAAGATATTTTAGCGTTAGGTCGTTCCAAATCAATCTGTACGTTTTTATCTACTCAGAATGTCCCTGCATTACTAAGGATTTTAGGTCGAGAGAAGACATGCGAAATCATCGGTCTTTGCCGATGGAAAGCAATTATGGGAGTCGATCCTGAAACCGCTAAATTCTTAAGCGAGTACTTCTCTGATTACGAATACGTCGATACCAGCTATAGCACTTCAGTCTCATCCGGGCCTCAAGGCAGCACGTTCACTTCAGGGGCACAAGAGCGGATAGGCAATCGACGCACTGTCACAGCTCAACAATTTATGGATATGAACATTCCATCTCCTGGTCCTGAGAATGGATTGCACGGTTACTTTGTTGGGCCTGGAGAAGGAATCCATTTTCATACATATGGGTGGGATGAAATTGAAAGGATGAGAGCCAAGCGGGTGGACTATGTGACTGCCTACGATCGCATCAGCGACGATGACCCTACAACCTCACTGCTTCCCTGGACGGATACAGAGTCCGAAGCTTTAGGAATCTAGAAATCTCATCTCTCTTCTCACACTCAACTCCGCCTCAATTTTTACCTCTAAATCAAGGAATAGAGAAGCCATGCCGTTATCTTCTGACGACTCAAAGTGCAGCATTCTTGAGAACCAGGAACAGCACCCTGAACAGCTTATCGACTATTTGAAGGGAGAAGCACTTTTAGCTCCCTTATGGGAAATTGCTGCTTCTAGAGGAGAACTGAAACTTCCGCAACCACCACTCTGGAAGAAACTGCTCAAACCACTGACAGATCTTGCGTGGGCAGATTCAGAAACACTATACGGTCGCAGTTACGTCACCCCTGAGCTGGTTACTGAGGCAAAAACAACAGCAACGATCCTCGGTACTGCTAATCTCATCAACATTTTGACGACCTATCCCTATCTTTATTATGCTTTTGCGGGAATGGGCGGTAGCGGTACAGTCCTCGCAGTTGTGCTGGGAATCTTGCTCAACAAAACGGGAAATGCCCTCGGAGAAGCTGCTTGTCGTAACCGCCATCCCAAAGGTGCGATCGCTGCTTTAGCGGGAACTATTCTTCTAAACGTTGTGCTCACGCTGACTGCGGGGCCAGGGACAGAACTCTTGCTCAACTCATCAGGGCTGGCTGAGCAACGTGGGCGGGAACTGATTCAGGAGAAGATTCTCGACACTACCCTCCAAGAGCAAAATCTTGCTCAACGCCAAGAGTGGCTGAAAGCTGCACAGGCAGACTGCCAAGGAGTGCTTGATGAGCTTCACGTTTTAGCACCGGATCACCCCAATAGAGACCTGTTGTATCAGCGAGCCTATGGAACCTGGAGTGAACGCGATCGCGACTGGAACCAGGTGCCCACGACGAATCTTCCCCTTTGCCGGAAAGCAGCTCAGTTAGAACAGGAGGTTCAGGTATATGCCACCAAACTCCAAACAGAGCAGGAAGCAAAACAGGCTGAGATTCATCGGCATGGAACTGCTTTGCTCTATTTGAAAGCAGTTCACCCAGACATTTACCACACTTATTTTGATGAGTATGGTCAGATTCGTTCTGGACTTGAGGCAAGCCGATTGTCACTTCAGGGTTTTACTCAAAAGTTTAGTACCGGAGACCTCGCTGATTTGGGCTTCCCCCTGTTCTATTTCGTTATCAGTCTCGTAACCAGTGGTGTGGCGATCGCCAAGGTCGCTACGTTCGCTAGACGGAAGGATGTGTTGCGGAGTTGGGATCCGGCAATTTACCAATTGAGGGAAGAGCTTTTCTATCGAGCAGGGAAGGGGCTTCAGCAGAGGGAATACCAGGATGTTGCAACCTTACCCAATGGCAAAGTGCCTCATTAAAACCCTCGGTACTCAGGGTGCGATCGCACACGAAATTCTCCCAAGTATTTTGATGTCTCCTTACCCCTATTCACCACAATGAACAGCAATCATTTCATCACTTCAGCACAGGAACGCACGTCTCAACAACGGTTTTTGGCTCTCTGCCTCGAAGCAATTCGCCAAACGGGGCAATGCTCCTATCCACCGCTGCTACGGCTGATTGAGCTGTCTGAGAAGAATGTATCAATGGAATCGGTTCCTCTTAAGCAGAACTATCCTGAGGGACTGAAGCAGCAGGTAACAGCAAGTCACCAGACCATCGTCACTGCGGTTCAAACACTGCAAGCCCAACCAACCTGGAACTCCTCATCAGAAATTGAACAAGCTATCCAGGTAATCGCTCAAGAAACTAAAGCTCTGGAGATGCATCTCCAACCGATTTATCCAGCAGGCTCTCAAGGAGCATCAGTCCTCAGCAGACTGAATTACCTGCGGGAGTATCTCTTCAAGAAATTGACCGATACCCATTTCCTCTCTCCTCAGGGCTTACGGGCTGAACAGCCGATGGTGTTTCTCCAGCAGCATCAACGAGTCTACCGCTACCTCAGCCAACTTCAATCTGTAACGCAAGAACTAATCGAGATGCTTTGAAATTCCAGTCTCCAATGAACAGGTAATTGGCAGGTAATTGGTATGAAGAACGTAACCGAGATGAATCCGTTCCATAAACGCGCCCTTACTCACCAGGAATTTGAACAGGACTATTACCGAGACCAGCGGGATTTTAGGCGTACCCGTCTGATTGGCGTTGACTTACAAGGGATTGAACTGGCTTCGCTGAACCTTCAAGGTGCTGATCTGAGGCTTGCGATCAACTTGCATCGTGCAGTTTGGCAGGGTGCGAATCTGAGTCAGGTAGATTTGCGTGGTGTTGACCTGACAGAGCTAAACCTGAGTCAGGTGGTGTTCTGGAAAGCCAAACTTCAGGCAACCAACCTCACCCATGCACTGTTGACGGGAAGCAACTTAACCCGTGCGAACCTAAACGGTGCCAACCTGAGTGGAGCGTTGATTGATCATGCCAACCTCGCTTATGTCAGATTTCAGGGTGCCAATCTCAGCAAGGCTGTTCTCATAGGCAGCAACTTAAGTTTTGCCCGGATGGAGCAGGCAAATTGTGCCCAAGCCTGTTTTACGGATACCAACCTGGAGCAGACAAAGCTCATTGGGGTTAATTTCAGTGATGCGCTCCTCGATCGCAGTAATCTGAATCGTGCTGATCTAGCCTGGGCAAATCTAACCAGAGCTGACCTATCAGGGGCTTCGTTAGCCCAAGCAAAACTCTGGCAGAACAATCTCTACGATACTGACTTCCAGAATGCCAACCTCTCTCAAGCAGATAGACATGGGGCGAGTGAACGAGGCGTGAGTGCGAACCTGAGTCTGAAAGAGATATTTATGGGGAACTATTCAAGCCAAAATGCTCAGCAACAAACACAGGGATAGATAACGGAATTCTCTGGAATTAGCCAGGGAAGCGAATTTTCAGAAGGGGGAATAAATGGTGGAATGTCCTAACGGACGGTTCGGACACCTGAAATACCCCCGTCGCGTGTCAGCAGACAGAAGTCTTGGCGCACCTGGGTTTGGGGCTGCATACAGATTGTCAGCGATTGCACTTTGAGAGTGCGTACACTTCTTGCTGTGAATGGGGTCAGCAGTGCTGGCTTAGGTTTCATGAAAAAGCAGCTTTCTACAAAAACGGTTAGTTTTCGGATCGATGGTCAGTTAGCGGCAAAACTCAATCGACAAGCCCTAGATCAACGATTGAGTCTCCATGAGTATATCCGTGAACTTTTCCTGGATGCTCTGAGTCAACAGCCATTACGGGATGAGGTGATTGAGTTGCACAGTGAGTTGAAAAACATCAGTGCAGAAATCGATGACCTACGGCATGACCTGTCTGTCATCTTGCAAAAGTTCCTGATGGAGCTAGCGGATATGGACGAGGACGAGGCACGAAGCTGGATGATCAGCAGATTGTCTTCTCAGGGGTTTCAGGTGGCAGATGAGGATAACGCTCTGGATTAGGGCATGAGCGGATAGTGGTAGCTACCGCGTCAGTTGGAATAAAGTTACCCACGCTTGAGCTGGGGTGAAGGGCAAAAGGACGACCCGGAACCACAGCGAAGGGGTGGATAACTTGCGAAGTTGGTCATGGGTTTTGCATAGGGGCTGAATGCCGCCTGTGTAAAACCTGTGAGCAAGTGAGCGCAATTTCCCTAGCAGTTCTGAAAGCACCAGGGAATTATGCCGCTGGGAACAATTCCATGCCGGGTGCCTTGTTCCAGGTGAATGTTAAGAATTTTCATAATGTACCTGTCATTCCCCTATCCCTGCTTCGCAGGCTACGAGGAATGACAGGTTCGATATCGAGAAGCCAGAAAAAATATTGACAGAAGAAAATCCTTATCCAAACTCCTAAACAAATAACGTGACTCAGGAGGAGGATGTCGTCACTGAACAGCCATAGAGAAGAGGACGAGTTTGAGCAGCTCTCCTTGGACATACAGCTAGAGGCTGCGCCCTCTGAGCAAAATTGGTCAGGTCATTGCTATGAATCCCCTCTTGCCCAACATTCATTTGGGGTGTCACTGAATGATCTACCACCAGGGGAACGACCTCGCGATCGCCTCGTCGATGTTGGTGCCTCAGCATTATCTACGGCTGAATTACTCTCGATCGTGGTTGGCACAGGGCAACGGGTTGGAAAATTTTCGGCCTTAGCTCTGGGACAACACCTTCTCCAAATTCTAGGAGCTGACGGCATCGATCCTTTAAGACGGTTGCGAGGGATTACCGTCGAGGAACTTACTACGGTGCTGGGGATTGGGCCAGCGAAGGCTGCGACCCTGGTAGCAGCGATCGAACTGGGGAAGCGGGTATTTTTGCCTAAGCCAGAGAAACGGGTTGTGATTGATGATCCAGGGGTGGCTGTCGAGGCACTGTCCCAAGACCTGATGTGGCGAAGCCAGGAGTGCTTTGCGCTTGTTCTGCTGGACGTTAAGCACCGACTGCTGGGCACCCAAGTGGTGACAATTGGTACTGCAACAGAGACACTTGCCCATCCAAGGGAGGTGTTTCGAGCGGCGATTCATCGAGGGGCAACCCGAATCATTGTGGCTCACAACCATCCAAGCGGTGCGGTTGAACCTAGCCCTGAAGATTTAGCCTTGACGAAACAACTACTTCAGGCAGCATCAGTGTTGGGGATTCCGGTGCTAGATCATTTAATCTTGGGTAATGGGCAGTATTGCAGTCTGCGACAAACGACGAACCTGTGGCAGGAGAATCCTCAGGAGTAGAAGCTACCAAAGCTCAATGAATTTTATTTCATCAAGAGTAGAGTTAGGAAATAAGGTGTTTCCGAATATAATCAGCGCATTGCCTTACTATTTTCTTCTTACAGGAAAAGAACAATGCGATCGCTGGCTTGGCACTATAAACTGCTTATTTGTATCTTATACGACATTTTTGATTTCACGTTTGGGCGTGCATTATTTGTTCTGCCTTTTTCTGGTGAAATTGTAGGCTGTGTCTTTGCTCATTTCTTGTTTGGAGCAGATGGTTTCTTGTATGGATTGGAAGCGATTGATCCAACTGAGCAAATAGATGGCTTTATTCCAACTGCAACTTTCATAGCTATGAAGAATAAACCGATATAGTCAAGTTCTTCTTGAGAAGCAACTTTCTTCACAGTTTGTCACTATTAAATCTCTACACTGCTAAGTTGAGCATCCTTCAGGAACATGGGGTGTAGCTTCGTGCTCCTGAAGGATGTTTTTGTTGCCTGAAAAAGCTTCTACAAAAGGGTTAGGTTACTGAGAGGGATTAGGTTATGGCAGATGAGCAACGAATGCAGGCTTATGGGGCGTTGATTGAGCAACTGCTAAATTGTCCTCAGGGTGAGGAAACTAACATTTTGCAAAGTTACCCAGACCTGTTTGATGCTGGATTACTAGCGGTGATGGAGCAGGTCGCGGTGTCTTTGGAGGAGAAAGGGAATGGTAATGCCCAGTGGTTGCGAGGATTTGCAACACGATTGGCAGAGGCAATAGGTTTAGAGACATCTACACAGCAAGATCGAGAAGTTGCTCGCCAGTTTTTGCGGGAAACGCTGCAATTGGTTTCGGAGAAACGTGGTGATTCGCAACAGATCTACTCGATATGGTCGCAACAGCAAGAGAGATTTAATGAAGAATTGCTTGCTGTATTACCTGGTGTTGCGACCCAGCTATTACAAGCAAATCCAGAATCGCTGATCTTTGTCTCAGCAGTCTTCGGGTTGTTTGGGAACCTGATTCAAAATTTTCCCTTGGGAACACGCTGGCTTAACTTGGAGTTGAGCATTGCTGCCTGTGAGGAATCCTTGCAGATGATGACGCGAGAGACCATGCCTGATCTGTGGGCAGAGTCGATGAATAATTTAGCAATCGCTTACTATTCCCGCATTCGAGGCGATCACTCTCAAAACATTGAAGATGCTATCGTTGCTTATCAACAAGTGTTACAAGTGTGGACACGCGAAACTGTCCCTGTTGAGTGGGCAACATTAATGATGAATCTGGCTGTCGCTTACTCTAATCGTATTCAAGGCGATCGGGCAGAAAATCTTGAACAAGCGATTGTTGGTTACAAACTAGCACTGCAAGTCAGAACCCGCGAAGCGTTCCCACAAGATTGGGGAGCCACGCAGTACAATTTGGGAAGTGCTTATTTTAAGCGTGTTCGAGGCGATCGCGTTGACAATCTTGAACAGGCGATTAAAGCCTATAAATTAGCACTCCAAGTTTATACCTACGAAGCGTTCCCAAAAGATTGGGCAGACACCCAATACAACTTGGGAATTACTTACTCCAAACGAATTCGAGGTGATCGTGCAGAGAATCTTGAACAGGAAATCAGCGCTTACGAACTAGCACTGCAAGTTAGAACCCGCGAAGCATTCCCAGAAGATTGGGCAAGGACACAGAATAACCTAGCAATTGCCTACTCTAATCGCATTCGAGGTGATCGCGCTAACAACCTGGAACAGGCTATTAAAACTTACGAACTAGCACTGCAAGTCAGAACCCGCGAAGCATTCCCACAAGATTGGGCAAGGACGCAAAATAATCTAGCAACCGCCTACTCTGAACGCATTCGGGGCGATCGGGCAGAGAATATTGAACAGGCGATTAAAGCCTACAAACGGGCACTTCAAGTCTATACCCGTGAGATGTTCCCAGAAGATTGGGCAATGACACAGAGTAATCTAGCAGTCGCTTACAAAGAACGAATTCGGGGAGATCGCGCTAGCAACCTGGAACAGGCGATCAAAACCTGCGAACTGGCACTGCAAGTCAGAACCCGCGAAGCGTTCCCAGAAGATTGGGCAGCGACACAGGATAACCTAGCAATCGCCTACTCTAATCGCATCCGAGGCGATCGGGCAGAAAATCTCGAACAGGCAATCAAATTCTATGAACTAGCACTACAAGTCAGAACCCGCGAAGCGTTCCCAGAAGATTGGGCAATAACGCAAAATAATCTAGCAACCGCCTACTCTAAACGCATTCGGGGCGATCAGACAGAGAATATTGAACAGGCAATTAAATTCTATGAATTAGCACTACAAGTCAGAACCCGCGAAGCATTCCCACAGGACTGGGCAATCACGCAATATAACCTAGCAAATGCCTACTCTGATCGCATCCGGGGTGATCGGGCAGAGAATCTCGAACAGGCAATCAAATTCTATGAATTAGCACTACAAGTCTATACCCGAGAAGCATTCCCACAAGATTGGGCAAAGACACAGAATAGCCTAGCAAATGCCTACTCTAATCGCATTCGAGGTGATCGGGCAGAAAATCTTGAACAGGCGATCAAAATCCATGAATTAGCACTACAAGTTAGAACCCGCAAAGCATTTCCACAAGATTGGGCGATGACTCAAAATAATCTAGGGATTGCTTACTCTCAGCGGATTCGTGGCAATAGAGCACAAAATATCGAGAAGGCAATCACTGCTTATGAACTTGCCTTGCAGGTGAGCACTCGTGAGTCCATGCCCGAAGAGTGGGCAATGACCCAACACAATCTGGCTACTATCTACCCTGATCGGATACAGGGTGACCGAGCACAAAATATTGAAGATGCAATCGCTGCCTGTGAGCGTGCCTTGCAGGTGAGCACTCGTGAGTCCATGCCCAAAGAGTGGGCGCTATCGATGCAGAGTTTAGCCAATGCATACTGGCAGAGAATTCGGGGAGACCGAGCACAAAATATTGAAGATGCCATTGCTGCCTATGAGCAAGCCTTGCAGGTGAGAACCCGTGACGATTTCCCCGAAGACTGGGCGATGACGCAAAGTAACTTGGCAGTTGCCTATAAAGATCGAATACAAGGAGAACACGTTGATAATGTTCAGCGGGCAATTGCTGCCTATGAAAAAGCACTGGAAATTTATACCCCACAGGACTTTCCTAAGGACTGTCAGCGAACAGCGGTTGGTCTGGGCAACTTACTCTTTAAAGAGCAAGCCTGGTTCAAAGCTGCCAAAGCCTTCACTCGCGCGCTGCGCGCTGGAGAACTTCTTTACCAAAACTGTATTCTCTTGGAGAGTAAGACAGCCGAACTTGCTAAGACAGGTAGCCTTCCCCATTTCGCTGCCTCTGCACTCGCACGCTGCGGACATCTAAAAGCTGCAACTTTAATTTTAGAAAGGGGGCGTGCTCGAGAACTCAGCAACATCCTGGAAAGGGATAGAGCCAATCTAGAAGGGCTTAAACAACTCAATTCTGCTCTCTATCATTACTACAGAGACCTTACTACTCAGATTCGCAACCTGGAAGCCCAGCAAAGGGAACATGTTACCAATGGCGCTACGGTTGAAGAGAACCGCCACCTTCGCCAAAGCCTTACCCCTGAAGCCCACAGCGTCAATGCTCGTCAGTTATACGAGAACCTAAATGTTGCTATCCAGCAAATTCGTCAAATTAAGGGTTATGATGACTTTCTTAAACCAACTAATTTTGCTGATATTTGCGCTGCTGCCCAATCCGATTGTCCGCTGGTTTATATAACATCAACCGGAGCTGGAAGTTTCGCGCTGATTGTAACTCCAAAGAAGGTTTTTGATTTATGGTTGGATGAACGTACTTGGGATGTTGTTAGAGAAATCTTTGTCACCGGGCTTACAATTTATGGGGAATATAAGCTTGGTCAAATTGATCAACCAACATGGCTAAAACGGATTGATCAAGATACCCATCAACTCTGGCAGCTTCTGATGGAGCCTCTAATTCGTAATCTTAAAGCCCAGAACTTCAGTCAAGCCATTCTCATTCCTGCCGGGCTCTTGAGCTTTGTACCACTTCATGCGGCTTGGACAGACGATCCGGCAACCCCTACAGGTCGCCGCTACGCTTTCGATGAGATTCACCTCACCTACACCCCCAATGCTAAATCTCTCACCACTGCCCAAGCTATTGCCCAGCAGACTCCGTCCTACTACATCCTCGCCATCGACAATCCCCGCCAAGATCTGCCCAACTCCAGCCGAGAAGTGGTTGCCGCAATTGCTAGCTTCCCCCAACCACAGGTCTTACAGCATGACCAAGCCACAGTGGAAGCCATCCTTACAGCCCTGCCCCAATGCCACGTCCTGCACCTCTCTTGCCACGGTACTGCCAACTTGAATGAACCCCTGACCAGTGGCTTGCTGATGAGCGATGGACTGCTCACCCTGCGGGATTTACTGAATCTGAAACTGTCTGGGGATGAAGGCAGCGGCATCCGTCTTGCTATCCTCTCTGCCTGTGAAACTGGACTCTCTGGCATTAAGAACGCTGACGAGGCTATTAGCCTTCCTACAGGACTACTCCAAGCCGGAGTCGCAGGTGTCGTTGCCTCCCTCTGGGCTGTAGAAGATCGCAGTACTATGCTCCTCCTCAGCAAATTTTACGAACTGTGGCGCACCAAAGACCAAGAACCCTCAAAAGCTCTGCGCCACGCCCAAATCTGGCTACGAGATAGCACCGAAGCTGAGATTGCGCCTCTTCTGGGAAAGCGTCCCCGTAACCCAGCCAACCGCCCCTTCTCCCATCCCTATTACTGGGCTGCCTTCAGCTACACTGGCGTTTAGCCATTCCACTTGCCGATTCTTAATTCATCCTTATGTTTTTCGACAATGACCAGATACTAGCTGCTAGCCGTACGATTCGTCCCTTATTGCCCAAGCTAATCCCAGCCTTGGCTGACCAAATCGATCTCCAACTGTCCCAACTCCTTAACCAAACCGATCTGGACGAAACTACCCAGGTTAATCGCCTGCTAGAAATTTTGGATGCCCACCCCGAAACCAAAAGCTGGCTCGATCAATTCCTAGAGATTCCTGCTGGCGAACGAGGATACTCCAGACCTCCCGGCGACTCCCCACTTGCTGCTGCCACCCCCTACATCTGCCCTATCGGCAACGACTACACCTGGTATCGAGAAGCTAACGAAGACATTCCTCTCTGTCCCGACCATCTCGTTCCTCTGGTTCCCGCTCCAGCGTAGGATGGTTCCATGACAGCAAAAGTTATGGAAAGCTTCGGTAGCAAACTTGCCGAGCAGTGGGTTGCCACACTCCTCACCCCAGCCTTCATCTTTTGGCTAGGTGGTTTTCTCACAGCCATTCAACGACTGGGCTTGAACACGCTAGTGACACAATACACGGCGTACCCCGAACCGCTCCAGATTGCCATTTTGGTCGGTGCTCTGTGCATTGTTGCCGCCTCTGCCTTTGTCGTACAACGCTTTGATACCCCCATCATCAGGTTCTTAGAGGGCTACTGGCACCCGTGGCTTCAACCTGTTCGCCAAGTCCGCATTGCCCATTATCATCAACACAAACAAGTTCTCATCCAACAGAGTCAAACCCTGAGAACCCTCGAAGCTCGACAAAAAGCAAGATTTCAAGCCCTCAAAACCATCATCGAAACCCAAGGAGCTACCAGCCTCAACTCAACTGAGCGGGATGAGTATCGCCAACTCAACGAACGTCTCCTCACCCCTACCCAGCAAGAAACCCTGACACGAGTTCGCCTCGCTCTCCACAATTTACCCGCCAACCCTGACTTGATGCCCACCCGCATGGGCAATATCCTGCGTACCGCCGAACGCAGACCTCTTGAAAAATACGGACTGGATGCAATTATTTGCTGGTCACGCCTCTGGCTGCTCTTGCCTGAAGCCGCTAAAAAAGACCTCCAAGATGCCCGTGCCGACCTGAACAACGCCGCTCGCCTGTGGCTTTGGAGCATCCTGTTTTTGATCTGGGCAGCTTTAGGAGCCTGGTGGGCTGTTCCTCTGGGTATTCTGTCTGCCCTATTTTCCTACTACACCTGGGCGATCGCCGCTGCCACCACCTACGGCGATCTGATTGAAGCCAGCTTCGACCTCCACCGCCAACTTCTCTACCAAGCCCTCGGTTGGAAGAAACCGGATGATCCCAAGGAAGAACGTCGCGTGGGACAGCAACTTACTGACTACCTATGGCGCGGATTTTGAAGGAGCGATCGCCCCTTGCAATGTACTAGATTAGTTGCCATAGAACTAAAGCTTGATTTTTCCCGTTAAGAAGGAAATTTTTGGGGTAGAAGCGGGGAAATTGGTTTTGAAGGTTGGAGCAGTATTACAGTCTGTGATAGACCACGGATTTTGGCGGGAGAACCTTCAGAAGTAGCCCCCACTAGAAGAAAGCTCAGTTTGTTCAACGTAGTTCGATATTTCGTGACGTGACAGGGTTACTAGTGCCAAGATATTGGGAATACTGATCAGTGGGATATTAGGTTCATTTCTCTGGGATAGCGTATTTTGTAAAGGGGCTTACTTGTGGGTTTAGAAGCGGATGGCTATATAACGATACTGTTTTTATCAGCCAATCCATTTGATGATGAGACCCCGCCTCTTCGGGTTGATAAAGAATTTCGAGAAATTCAGGAGCAACTTCAGAGGTCAAAGCACCGTGATAAGTTCCGCTTGGAAATCAGACCAGCAGCTCGTCCTAGAGATATCTCCCAGGCAATTTTAGATGTTGAACCGAATATCGTCCATTTCTCTGGTCATGGGTATGAAACCGGAGAGTTATGCTTTGAGAGCTTGACCGGAGAGCCACAGCCAGTTACCCCTCAAGCGTTATCTAGTCTCTTCAAACTTTGTGCTGATCAGGTGACCTGTGTCTTGCTGAATGCTTGTTACTCAGAGACCCAGGCAGAAGCGATCGCCCAGCATATCCCCTTTGTCATTGGGATGAACGATTCCGTTGGGGATGATACGGCCATTACCTTTTCCACGGGATTTTATAAAGCACTGGGGGCGGGTAAACCCGTAGATAGTGCTTTTAAGTGGGCTTGTGCAGAGATTGAACTAGAAGGCATCCCAGAAGAAGATATTCCCGTATTGCACCCACAGCGATCGCTCCATGAAACGACCAAGTGGGTGCTTTCCATTGAAGGGACTGTTGACGACATCAATAAATCTTTTGTAGATAAGGCGTTAGCTGAATTGCAGCAAAAGATGGGGGATTTGTCATACAAATTCACAAAGGCAGTTCCGGGTAGCATCAACCTTCTCTTTGAAGGTGACTGGAAAGCGTATGAACATCTCCGATTCCTCATTGAAACAAAGCAGCTAAAAACACTTGCGGGTTTTCCCGTACTGGAGGTCAGGGAAACATCCAACCGTTCTCGGAACCTTCCAGTTGCTAAAGATATTGAGGTGAGGAAGCGGCTTGACTTTGCTGCATCGCCTGAAGTCGTTTGGGCGATCGCCGAAGGAGAGCGGTTAGCCTATGGTCATTTAGCCAATCCTACGTTCGCTATTGAAACGTCCCTGATTGACCCGTTACCTCATCAGCGGATTGCTGTTTATCGATATTTGTTGAAGGAGCCACGGCTTCGGTTTCTCCTGGCAGATGACGCGGGGGCTGGAAAAACGATCATGACGGGGCTTTATATCCGCGAGATGTTGAGCCGTCGCCTGATTCGTCGGGTTCTGATTGCGCCCCCTGCCGGACTGGTCGGAAACTGGCGACGGGAGATGCGATCGCTCTTTAATTTGCCCTTCCGAATCGTCGGAGGTGGGGGAGCAAAGTCAAGTAATCCTTTTGTCGGGCCAGACAGCGATCTCGTGATTGTCAGTGTGGATACGCTGGCTGGAGATCGGATGTTTGCTCGGTTGCAGGAAGAAGCGGTTGAGCCGTATGACCTGGTTATCTTCGATGAAGCCCACAAGCTTTCTGCCGATCGCGAACCTGATTTGACCATTCGCAAGACCAACCGTTACCAGTTAGCTGAAGCATTAGCTGGAGCTAACAAAGACACCCAGGACGATCGCTGGTACTTACCCTGGAGTTGTCGTCACCTGCTTCTGTTAACAGCCACACCCCATATGGGGAAGGATTACCCCTACTACTTCCTCTGGCGATTACTGCAACCGGATGTTCTATCAACCTATGAGGCATTTGCGGCATACCCGGCTGAGGCCCGCAGCCATCACTTCATCCGACGCACCAAGGAGGAGATGGTTAAGTTCGATGGGACGAAGCTTTATCCCATGCGGGTGTCAGCAACTCTCAGCTACGATTTGAGCCAAGGCGAAGTAAGTGAGCAGACGCTCTACGATGATACGACTCACTACATCGACTACTTTTACAATCGGGCACGAATCCTAAATCGCTCGGCGGCTCGCTTGGCAATGAGCATCTTTCAACGGCGTTTAGCCAGCTCCACCTATGCGCTGATGCGATCGTTTGAACGACGGCTGAGAAAGCTAGAAGACTTGATTCAGAAGATTGAGTCAGGTGAGATTTCCGAAGATATCGCAGCACAACAGGCCAAATTAGATAAAAAAGCCCGTGATGTTCTTGATGAAACTACCGCAGACGAAGAGCATGTCGTCGGAGAAGAGGAGGAACACGACCAGGCTGAGAATGAAGCTCTGGGTGGATTTGCAGCAAGTTCATTAGATGAACTGAAGACTGAGCGTTTCCGGGTTGAAGAACTGCTTCACTTGGCACGAGCTGTCTATGAAAAAGGTGAGGAGTCCAAATTTGAGAAGTTGCGGGAAGTGCTCTACGACCCGAAGTACAAGGACGAGAAAATCATCATCTTTACAGAGCATCGGGATACGCTTGACTTCTTAGTTTCTCGCCTCGAAGGGTTAGGATTTACGGGGAGGATCGCTCAGATTTACGGTGGAATGCCTTACACGGAGCGAGAAGCCCAGGTTGAATTCTTTCGTAAGTCCCCTGAACAGGGTGGGGCGACGTATCTGGTGGCAACGGATGCAGCAGGTGAAGGAATTAACCTGCAATTTTGCTGGTTGATGATTAACTACGATATTCCGTGGAACCCAGCTCGATTAGAGCAGCGCATGGGGCGGATTCATCGGTACAAGCAACAACGTGATCCGGTCATTATCCTGAATATTGTGGCCGGGAAGACACGGGAAGGTAAGGTGCTCAAGACCTTGCTCGACAAGCTGGAGCTAATTCGGAAGCAACTCCAGGCTGATAAAGTCTTTGATGTAATCGGTCGGGTGTTTGAGGGAATCTCGATTAAGCAATATATCGAACGAGCCTCCCAATCTGATGAAGCCTCAGAGGAAGTGAGTCGAGAGATTGAAGGACGGCTAACACCACAGCAGGTAGAAGCACTACAGGCCCAGGAGCGCAAGCTGTACGAAACAGGTGGGGATGTGAAGGCTCTCCTGCCTGAGCTTCGGGCTGAGATGGAGAACGAAGAGCTAAGGCGACTTCTACCCGGATTTGTGAGACGGTTTATCCAGCGAGTGGCTCCACTTTTAGGACTAGAGATCAAAGGCAACCTGGATGAGGTTTTCTCACTAGAGCCGTCAAATCCAAATGCGATCAATCCACTCTGGCCTATCTTTGAGATTTACCCAGAGGAAGCTCGAAATCGCCTGACAGTTCATAAGCCAGCCAGTAAGGATGACGCGATATTCCTGCATCCTGGAGAACCTGTTTTTGATTACCTTTGGGGCTTAATTGATGCTCAATTTGAGGCAGAGGCTAGCAGAGGGGCCGTATTTATTGATCCAACGACGACGGAACCGTACATGTTCCATTTAGCGTTGGTAACAATCACCCGTAAAGCGGATCCTCAGAATCCCCATTTACGCCGAGATGAAATCATTGAGCAGCGGCTTGTAGGCTTAAAACAATTTGAATCGGATGCTGTAGAGGAGCGTCCGGCTGGGTATTTATCGCTGTTGAAAGGAGGGGAAGGAATTCCACCGCAAGCAATTCCTTTGGTTGCTAAATCCCAGTCCTTGCTGCAACTGGCAAATGCGTATGCTGTTCAGCAGATAGGGGAAAGCTTGGTTCAGGCACACCGACAAAAATTAGAATCAACGCTGGCAGATCGCGAGAAGTTTTTGAAGCAAGGCTTTGGCTATCAAGAAGCTGAACTGGCTCAGGCGCGACGCAAGCAGAAGGAAAAAGCTCGTTCAGGCAATACGGGTGCTAAAAGCGAACTGACCAAGATTAAGCACCGCCAGGAGCATTTGAAAGAAGAGCGCGACATTGCCTTAGCAGCCTTGCGAAATGAGCCTGGGTTAATTGTTTTGGAGAAAGTTGAGTTTGTTACCCATACGCTGGTGGTGCCGACCAGTGATCCAGAGGAGCTGAAACGCTTTGATAAGCAGGTTGAGCTAGTAGCCATGCGAGTGGCGATCGCTCATGAAGAAGCTCAGGGGGCACGAGTGCGGGATGTGTCAACAGCTAATCTTGCTCGTGCGGCTGGATTAGCAGATTATCCTGGGTTTGATTTGTTGTCAGAGTATCCCGATGGTGAGCGCCGAGCCATCGAGGTGAAAGGTCGGGCTTGGATTGGGGATGTAGAGCTAACGGAAAATGAATGGGTTGCAGCCTGTAATCAGCGCGATCGCTACTGGCTTTATGTGGTGTATGACTGTGCGAGTTCCTATCCTCGGTTAATGCGGGTGAACGATCCCTTTATGAAACTCGTGGTTCGCAGTAAAACAAGTGTGGTTGTTGATGAAAAGGAGATCTTCCAAGCTGCTGAAGCGGAAGGATAGGAGCACATGACTGATACCCCCCGGCTGATTGAAGTTGCTTTCCCCCTCAAACAGACATCGATCGACTCGGTGCATGAGAAGAATGTGCGGCATGGTCATATTTCGACCCTACATATTTGGCCTGCACGACGACCGTTGGCGGCTTGCCGTGCTGCGTTGATTGCGACGTTACTCCCTGATCCTGGCAATAAGGCAGAGCGAGATGAGATTTATCGCCGCATGGCGGGTCGAGTGGTGGAGAAGGTCAAGACCAAGAAGAAGGGCGGAAAGGTCATCGAGGAGATTAAGGAGGAAACTGAGGGAGGCATTCTCCACTGGGGCCGGGAGTCGGGTGAGGATCTGGACTGGTTCCGCCAGAAGATTCGAGAAGCCTATGGGGGCAGAGCGCCGAAGGTGCTTGATCCGTTTGCAGGTGGAGGCGCGATTCCGCTGGAGGCAATGCGGTTGGGCTGTGAGGCAACAGCGATCGACATCAACCCAGTGGCATGGTTCATTCTGAAATGTACGCTTGAGTATCCTCAAAAGTTAGCGGGGCAGACGGAACCTCTACCCGATTTTGTGGTTAAGGATAAGGACTTCATGGAGTCCTTTTTTAAGGCGCAGGGTTACAAAGGAAAGGCGTTAGAGAAGCAGCTAGAAAAGCTGGGCTTTACGGATGACAGTACGGACCAGCAAATTGATTTGATCGAGGCAGAGACTGCAAAACTAGAAGCAAATCTGGCTTGGCATGTACGGGCTTGGGGTTGGTGGGTGTTGCAGCAGGCAAAGGCTGAGTTGGAGCCGTTTTATCCAGTAGTTGATGAAAAGCCGACGGTGGCTTACCTATGGGCACGGACTGTGAAGTGTAAGAACTGTCGGGCAACAATCCCGCTCTTAAAAACGAGGTGGCTTTGTAAAAAAGACGACAAGCGAGTGCTTCTTACGATGGAGCCAAATGAAGATAGGACGGGGGTGGTTTTCGGCATTCAGCAGAATGTGCCCAAGAAGGGGAGTGGGGCAACGCTGAGGGCAAATGATAAGAAGTTGGGTGCTGGAACAATGTCTAGGTCGGGTACGGCCTGTCCTTGCTGTGGGGCAATTATGACAATGGAGGATCTGCGAATCGAAGGTCAAGCTCAGAGGCTTGGTTTGAGGATGACATCTGTAGTCATAAGTGAAGAAAAAGGAAAAGACTACAGGCTACCAACTGATTCAGAAATTCAAGTTGCTGTTAGTGCTGAGAGAGAGTTAAAGTCCGTTTTTTCAGAAATTCCTTTTGGAATTCCAAATGAACCCCTTCCTGGTAAAGAAGCTCTTGGATTTCGTGTGCCCTTATATGGCTTTGATGAATGGTGCAAGCTATTTACCTCAAGGCAGCTTCTCGCATTAGGCACTTTCGTGAAGTTAGTTCGGTTTTCCTCTGAATCAATGCGAGCCTATCATTATGACTCTAAGTGGATAGAAGCTGTCCATAGTTTGCTTGCTCTGGCTGTAGATAAACTTTCAGATCGCTGTAGTTCATTATGTCAACCCGATCCTACACCTACACAAAGCGGAGTTATTCATGTATTTCATCGATTCGCTTTGCCCATGAATTGGGACTTTATTGAGGGAGTAACAATAGAATCGTTCAGTGGAGGTTTCTTAGGAGCAGTTGAATGGATAGCTAAGGTTATGGATCAATCTAGCGCCTTTAAAGAGTGCCCTGAGCCTAAGGTGATCGCTTCGAGTGCTATAAATTCTAATCAAAAAAAGTTCGACCTAGTGATTACCGATCCTCCATATTATGACGCAATAGCCTACTCAGACTTGATGGATTTTTTTTATGTATGGTTACGCCGAAGTTTATATGGAATTTCTCCAGAAATTGATAAAGCATTTCACGGAAAACTAGCCCCAAAATGGAATCACGAGCAAGAAGATGGTGAATTAATTGATGATTCAAGTAGGTTTGATGGGGACAAGACAAAATCGAAAGCTGTTTATGAAGACGGCATGTTCCGAGTCTTTCAGTCTTGCTTTCATTCACTTGAGAGTCATGGCAGGCTAGTCATAGTCTTTGCTCACAAACACCCTGATGCCTGGGAAACCCTTGTTTCAGCTATCATTCGTGCTGGTTTTGTCGTAGATGGAAGCTGGCCCATTCAAACTGAGATGGGCAATCGAACCCGTGCGCTTTCCTCTGCTGCGCTTTCATCTTCTGTCTGGTTAGTCTGCAAAAAACGCCCTATAACCACTCGTCCAGGTTGGGACAATCGCGTTCTAGACGAAATGCGAGAGAAAATTAGCGACAGACTGAGAGACTTCTGGGATGCAGGCATACGTGGCCCTGACTTTGTTTGGGCAGCAACTGGTCCCGCAATGGAAGCCTACAGCAAATATCCTGCCGTCAAGAAGGCAAATGAACCCGGTCAACTCATGCCCGTGAGCGAATTCCTCAGCCAAGTGCGGCGGCTAGTACTGGAATTTGTTGTGGGTCGTGTTCTGTCGATGGAAGGCAGAACCGAAGAAGTCAGTAACCTCGATGACATCACCACTTACTACCTGCTGCATCGTCATGACTTTGGTATGGACGACGCACCAATCGGAGCCTGTATCCTCTATGCCATTTCCTGTGGGCTTTCTGATACGGCATTAGCTGATCAGTACGATATTCTGGCTCGCACTAAAGGGAAGAGCACTGACGATGATGACGATGATGACGAAGACACCGCAGCCGAAGATTCCGCCGATGAAGTTGAAGAAAGTTCTGGCAGTAAGGTCAAACTCAAAACTTGGATGCAGCGGAAACGGAAGAACATGGGCTACGAAGCCCCTGGTGGTCGTTCCGTTCCGTTGATCGATCAAATTCACCGACTGATGCACCTCTGGAAAGCAGGAGATGTGATCAAAGTGGATGAGTATTTGGACGATCATGCCTTGCGTAACAACGCTTTGTTCCAGCAAGTGCTTCAGTCTTTGATTGAGCTGTCTTCTGCTGGCAGCGATGAACGGGCGCTGTTGGAAAGCATCAGTAACCACATTGGGGTACGAGGCAAGGATACGGGGTATCGGCAGACAGAATTAGGGTTTGCGGTAGAAGCGAATTCGGCACTATAGCAAGGTTAAAAGGGGATTAGCGCAATGAGTAAACTGGGTTGGAAGCCGTGGCCGGAAGTTGTCCCGATTCGAGATGACCTGAAATCGGGGGAACTAACTCTGAGCATGTTTGCCGCTGATCTCTATGATGTGGCGATGCAGAAGGGCAGACGACCGATTTACGAAGATCCCGTTGAATTCTTTGCTCTGACCTATGCCACCTATAACCAGCGAGAGTTAGCTAAAGAGGTGATCCATCGTCTGGGAGGCTGGAACGACAAGGCTGTGCGGCAGCTTGCCCTCACTTATGGGGGCGGTAAAACGCATACCCTGATTACGCTCTACCACCTGGTCAATGATCCCTCTACCTTACCGGATTTACCCGCCGTTCGAGAATTCAAAGAACATGTCGGTATCGCTTTGCCCAAGTCCAGAGTCGTGACCCTTCCCTTCGATAAGCTGGATGTCGAAAAAGGGATGGAAGTTCGGAGTCCGTTGGGTGAGTACCGATGGCTGAAACACCCGTGGAGCGTAATCGCCTATCAGATTGCTGGAAATATTGGCTTAAGACTACTGAACGCAAATGATCAGCCAGAAGAACGGGAAACGCCGCCTGCTGAGAATCTGCTGATTGATCTACTCAGCATTCCCCATGCTGAAGATCTCGCTGTGCTGATTCTGATTGACGAAGTTCTGATGTACGCCCGTGAGAAAGTTGGGTTAGATCCCATATGGCGAGAGCGCCTGGTGGATTTCTTCCAATACCTAACTCAGGCAGTCACAAAAGTTGATCACTGTGCAATGGTGGCATCCCTCTTAGCAACCGACCCTAAAAAGAGCGATACCCTTGGCAAAGAAATCACCCAGGAGCTTTACTCCATCTTTGGTCGCCAGGAAGAGGAACCAATCCAGCCTGTTGTGAAAGAGGATGTGGCAGAAGTCCTATGCCGTCGCTTCTTCCAAGCAGATGCCATTCGCGATCGCCCAGCGTTTCAATCCCATGTCGTGGCTGCACTTAAGGGCATCACTGAACTGGACGAGCAAACTAAAAAAGAAGGCAAAGCCGCAGAAGAACGCTTCCTTAAGAGCTATCCCTTCCATCCCGATTTAACAGAAGTGCTCTACCAGAAATGGACACAGCTCGAAGCGTTCCAACGTACCCGTGGTGTATTGCGAACCTTTGCTCTGGCACTCCGAAACGCCGCTCATTGGGATACTTCGCCCCTAATCGGAACAAACGTCTTCCTCTCTGCACCAAACGAGGATGGACTTTCTGATGCCTTGTCTGAGTTAGCTAAAGTCGCTACGACCGAAGATTACGAAGGGAAGCGCCAGGAATGGAAGAGCATTCTAGAAGGTGAACTTCAGAAAGCCCAGGAAATTCAAACCCAGACCATCGGGTTAAAAGAGCGCGAGGTGGAACAGGCAGTTGTTGCCACCTTCTTGCATTCCCAACCGATTGGACAAAAGGCATTAACGCGAGAAGTTTTCTTACTGCTAGGGCATACCCGTCCCGATCGCATTGAACTGGAAAAAGCCCTCATTAGTTGGGCAGAGGCTTCCTGGTTCCTTGATGAAGACTTTCTGCAAGATATTGCAGCCCGTGACGCAGGTCAGAAAACCCTGCCAAAACAATGGCGGCTTGGCTCCAAACCTAACCTGAAGCAAATGCACCACGATGCTTGTCGTTATCGGGTCAGCGACGATTACGTCGAGCAGAAGCTATTTACTGAAATAGAAGGACTCAAGAGCTTAACGAGTGGAGCGAGTGGTATTGGAGTTAAACCCCATACGTTACCGAAGAAAACCAAGGATGTGGATGATGATGGCGCATTCCACTACGTGCTCTTAGGCCCAAGTGCAGCATCCCGATCAGGCAGTCCCAGTGCGGAAGCCAAACGCTACATCGATGAACACGCAGGCTCCGATGATCCACGGGTTTATCGCAATGCCGTCATTTGTGCCGTCCCCGATCGCGATGGTCTGGAAGTCGCACGGCAACGTATTCGGGACTATTTGGGATGGGAAGAGGTGAAGTCCCAGTTGCAGAACCAAGATTTGGATACGATTCGGCGCGATCGCCTTGACCTCAACATTAAAGATGCCAAGGCAAAGGTGCCAGAATCCATCCGTCAAGCCTACTGCATTGTTGTGACAGCGTCCGATCGGGATGATGTACAAGCCTTCAAACTAACTGTTGATCCGAGCGAACCGCTCTTTCAGCAAATCAAGAATGACAATCGTTCCCGAATTCAGGAAACCGCGATCACCGCAGATGCACTACTGCCCGAAGGCCCCTACGATCTGTGGCGTGAGGATGAACCGTCGCGTCGGGTTAAGGTGCTAGTGGAGTCCTTTGCCCAGTATCCGCGTCTACCCAAGATGCTGAACAGCAAAGCCGTTCTCGATACATTGGTGGATGGCTGTAAGTCCGGGATATTTGTCCTCCAACTGCTCCGACCTGATGGTTCAACTCGTACTTTCTGGCGAGAACAACCTGAATCAGAAGTTCTGAAAGATGCCGCCCTCGAAGCCGTATTACCAGAGAAGGCAACATTGGGAAATCTGCTCCCAACACTGTTACTAACTGGAGAATTACCCGAATTATGGCAGGGCGACACCTTAACCCTAAAAGCTTTGCGAGAGTACTTCAGCGGATCAACCATTGTTCAGGTTCAGAAAGAGGGTTATGCAGAACCCATGTCGATTCCGAAGGCAGCAGCAGGAGCGATCGACTATGCGGTGCAAAATTTGGTTCAACAGGGGAGACTCTGGCTACTGCATGGCAATACGAGCTTATGGCGGGAGGAGGTTCCTGAAGGAGCATTAGCCGACGATGTAGAGCTGCGATCGCCGCCAACCTTACTGAGCTTTACCGATGTCCTGCCCACCAACTTGGCTGGTGCCTGGAGTAGTGGGGAAGCCACAACGGCGCTGAATATTTTAGAAGCACTATCCGAAAAGGCAGGAGTCCGCTTACCGTGGGCACTCGTGCAGGAAGCACTCAAAGGAGCTTTTAACGCAGGAGTGTTGCAGCGATCGCCCGACTCAGGACAATGGCCCTGTGACCTTGCTGGAGCATCTGCTGTAAAGGTGCAAGTGCCGCAGGGTAAACCTACTGACCCAGTGATAACACCACCCGTTTCTCCCGGATCCCATGAGCAAGCAGGAGCTACTTACAACAATGGGCGTACTCTGGTTACTGAGGCAGAGTTAGAAACCAATGAAATCCAAAACCTGGAGGAGCAACTCGACGATCTCCAAAGAGCTGCAACTGAAAGCGGACTGGAATTAAAATTCAAAGTCCGAATTGAATTGACTGGAGAAGAACGACCGTCAAATGATGCGATCGCAAAACTAAATGAGCTACTGAAGGAGGTTTCCGATAGCTTTGAGCTAAAATAGTACATCCGTATAATTTAAGTGCTATATTCAAAGCTCTTGACGATTGAAATGAGCAGCCTATGGGTTCTTCAAGAGATGGGAACGGAAACTCATTTAATTCTGCTACTCATAGCAGGAAGCTAACGCTTAACTTTGCACCAATCCAGTTTGATGATGCAGAAGTTACTGTTGGCCTTATGCCCTATGAGGGTAAAGAATCGCTTCGGGCTTTACGGCAGAATCACTCTAATACTCATTTGTTCCATCGGTATGGGAATCAGATTTTATCAGTGGCTCTGATCTCCGATGTTGGTGTTCTGGGTGACAAAGTAGAAACAGTCAATCTCTCGAATAATCTTTACCTCACGGCTACTCTCGTTCGTAATGCGCTTATAAACTTTTTGCATCGTCTTAATCGGCGAGTTCTTAAGTTCAGTCCAGTCGAATTCGTCGCAGATCCTCTCAAGGAGAACTTATTAGCGAAAGTCTGCCCGTCTGATATTCAGATCCCTGATTGGATAAGTATTTGCCCTCGTTATATTGCGGCAATTCGCACAGCTCGATTTGATGGTCAGCCGACAACATTAGGACTTGCGCTCAATGTTCGCACAACGAAGTTGATTGAGTTACCGTGCAGTGTGCTGCTTGAGAAGGGCGTTTCTTTGTCTGGCTTGTATGTCAGTGAGCTAATTCGATCAAGTGATTCTCGCATAGCTCCCTATTCCAAACTTCTTGGACAAGTGCAATCGATTGAAGGTGAGCAACTCAAGTTGATTGATGCACGAGAAGGCGTTGAATTAGTCTCAGCACAAGAGGTTTTCTTAGAGCCTCGTCGAGAAGCTTTCAATCGTTGCCTTGAGCATATTTTTGCAGAGCGATCGCCTGATGTAGAAAAAGATTTAGATAATCTGTTAGCTGATTTTCGGAGTGGCCCGTCGCGACTTAGGCGACTTCAGGCTGTAGCAGGTTATTTGTCTGAAAAATCTCTGGAAATGCTGCCTGGAGTAACATTTACTCTTCAACCTTTTCTTTCTGAAAACAAATCTCGGACACTTCCGCCAGTTCAGTTAGCACCTCGTGCGGTTTATGTCTTTGATGACTCTGGTGAAAAGACTGATACCTGGCATGATCGAGGACTGAACGAATACGGCCCCTACACATCACCAACCTTTACACCCTCAACCCCCCGCATCTGCATTATTTGCCAAGGTACGCGAAAAGGAAGAGTAGAGCAGTTTTTGTACAAATTACTCAAGGGAGTAACCGTTCCCCAAATTACAAAGAAGGGCAAGCCGCAACCTTTCGCCAAAGGGCTAATACATAAATACGCTCTTGATGATGTCGAAACTCACTTTTTTCTGGCGACTGATAAGACAGCCGCAGCCTATGATCGAGCAGTAAGAGAAGCTCTTAGGCATCAAAACCGTGAAGGATTTAGATGGAATTTGGCACTCATTCAGATTGATGAGGCGTTTCATAATTTGTACGGTGACAATAATCCCTACCTCACCTCAAAGGCAGCATTCTTAGCTGAACAGATTCCTACACAAGATTTTGAGATTGAGACAATTGATGTCTCTGACTACAATCTCTGTTACATCCTCAACATTATGTCCTTAGCTATTTATGCCAAGCTAGGGGGAATTCCGTGGCTCATTAAGGCAAATCCAACAATAACCCATGAGCTTGTTTTTGGGCTTGGTAGTGCAGTTTTGAGTGAAGGGCGGCTAGGGCAACGAGAGCAAGTGGTAGGTATCACCACGGTATTTTCCGGTGATGGCAACTATATGCTTTCCAATTTATCAAAAGCTGTACCTGTCCTGGAATATAAGGATGCATTGCTTGAGTCTCTACGAGATACTATCGAGAAGGTTAAGGGTGCTATGAATTGGCAGGTAGGAAGCCACATTCGGCTTATCTTTCACGCTTTCAAGCCATTGAAAGATAGTGAAGCAGATGCTGTGAAAGAGTTAATGAAAGAACTCGGTGACTTTGATGTTGAATATGCCTTTATTCATATCGTAAAAGAGCATCCGTTTATCCTGTTTGATGAGTCTGAAAATGGAGTTTTTGATTATGAGACTCGAATATCTGGCAAGGGTAAGTTTGCGCCTAAGAGAGGGATGTTTCTCCGAGTCTCAAAGTCAGAGGTTTTGCTCTCGCTAACTGGAGCACACGAGGTTAAACGTCCTGAAGATGGTATTCCTACTCCAGTTTTACTGCGTCTTCATCGAGAATCAACCTTCGGTGATACAACGTACCTTGCGCGACAAGTATATACATTCTCATGCCATTCATGGCGCAGTTTCTTCCCTTCGCATATGCCAGTAACGATTACCTATTCAGAGCTTATCGCAAGAATGTTAGGGCAACTAGGAACAGTTTCCTTTTGGAATCCAAATGCAATGATTGGACGGGTAGGTGAGACGCGATGGTTCCTGTAGTTTCTTCAAATGAACTGCTTTTAGGAGATGCAAGGAGTGCTCTTTTACGAGAGCTGATGCATCTACCCGGAAAGGGAAATCTTGAGGAAGCTTTCTCCACGTGGCTGCTCGGAGATACTGAAATACCATTTCAGCTCAATGATGCTGCATCTAGTGTAGCAGAGCACATTGGGGGGCAGAGGAGATATCAAGATGTGGCTATTCTCGGTTACGCTGCTGCATCCGATCGGCTACAGGTAGGGCATCAACATACTTTGAAAGAAGGCTTATATTGGATAGTAGGCCGTGAACCTTTATTAGATGGACGACCACAAGGGTTTTGCACAGATATTATTGCTCTTTTAGGATTAGTACTTGGTGCTAGATCGCTAGAAGATGATTCTGTCACAGCTCAATTACGTAGCTGGCTCAATAAGTTTATTGACCATAGCTTTCAATTCCGCTTACAGGATTGGCAAATATGCCTGCTGATTGGAGCCTGTCAGGTTGGAGAAGTCAATGTTCAGAAAATTATTCCCGCTACAAGTGACATTGCTGATGTCAGATTAGCTCTGTGGTCGAAGGGAGTTTTGAAGTATAACTCATTTGATCAAGAACATGATCAGATAGAGACTTTACGACTGATGAAGCATGGTCTAGGAAATGACATAGGCAGTAGCCGCGCGGCACTTCGTCTTACAGCCTTTGAATCGATTCAAGTAACTTCTCCAGCAATTAATGTATTCAAACCGACGGTAGAAGATGTTTCGCAAATTCTTAATCGTGTACCTGCTGCGTTTCGTCGATGGACTTGGGAGGATAAGGCTCGAACGAGAGGGGGGGAGGCTCGGAAGTGGCATATCGACAATGAATACCATGTTCAAAATTTTCTTTATTTTTTGTTATTGCCTGTTTTCCCTGACCTGAAAGACGAAGACTATACTCCCTCTATCGGGCAAATGCATCCACGCGCAGATCTTCTGATACCAAGTTTGTCACTTATTGTAGAAGTGAAGTTTATGAGAGCAGGTGATAAGCCTCAAGATATGATCGAGCAAATCGCCGCTGACTCTAGTCTGTATTTAGTTAATGGTTCTATCTATAAACAAATAATAGCTTTTATTTGGGATAACTCGAATCAGTCACAGGAGCATGATTATATGCGGAATGGACTACGGCAGCTTCCAGGAATTGTTGACGCAATAGTTATGTCGCGCCCCGGAAATTTGAAAGAGCAGTTGTGAAAGAGATTTTACAGAGTTTTCTCATCTCGTTCTAGTCTACCAAGATGCCGAGTTATTTGAAAAGGTGTATGGCTATATCCGACAGTATTATTGATGAGGCTTGCTGTGTATGAACCCAGAAGATAACGAAAAAGAATTCGCACAGAAGCTCTTAGAAGCAACAAACGATCATGAAATCCTTCAGATTATTGATAAGGCATGGATATCTTCTCTCAGAAAGGGAAAAGATAGAACTTTTGCCGAAGAACTGATTCAACTGCACAACAGTAAGCAAATAGATCTCGTTCATGTTTTTAGTACGCTAGAGAATAGAGCTAATTCCGACATCAGATTCTTTTCAGTAAGAAATATCTTTGAAGAATTGCTTCCGAATCTGAATGCTGAGATGTCACAAGTGATGGACTGTGTGCTCCATCTGGTAGCACAAGCTGGTCAAGATTTAACTGCTTGTATTCTTTTTCGACCATTTATAGAATACTGTAGTGCTGAAACCACGCGCCCTAAACAAGGACTGAGACTAATTGAAGATTCGGCAGATAAATACAAGCCGTTTTTAGTATCAGTTCTTACGGCTGGTTCACAAGCTGATTTTGAGCACTATTTTCATGAAGCTATTCGTCTAGTTAATGATAAAGATATCGGCATTCGCAGAGAAGCAGTATGCTCACTGGGATCTCTGCGATATCCCGAAGATCTTTACTACGTTGATGAAGCATTTCAAGTCTTAGAATCTGCTGTCAATAAGGAAGCAGACGATATACTTTTAGCGAGTGCAGTTAAAGTAGCTTTTGATTTGTATCAGCGCAACAACCTGCTGACTGATCGTGCTACTCAACTGGTTGATTCGGCTTTACTGAAAGGGGGTGATACAGCTTTATGGGCTGCATCACGTTTATTCGGATTTGATTGCAAGGACCTTCCAGAGTCTCTAGTAGACGTACTCCTCAAACACTTGCTACGAGTTAATCCGAACCATAAAGGCACTTTGGATAATATTGACTATGGAGTGAACCACCTATTTAGCTCTGGAGCGTATGAGAAAGGTCTGAAATTTATCGAAAGAATGCTCTCAAGTCATAAAGAAGCTATATCTCTGAAAGTATTTGATAGTACATCCCATAATCTTATCCAGAATAAAAATAATATACTAGGCCGTATCGTAACGAGGTGGTTCCTCCAAGGTAAACAAGAACTCTGTGAGGGAATTGTATCCATTTTGGAGGTGGTTCATGGTCACGAGCTGTTGATTTCTCTGGAGCAAGAGGAATTAGAAGAATTGGAATCTGAAGCCATCATATTTGTGGCTAGAAAGTCCATTGGATATCTCTTCTTTCAACCAGTATCCGCAGCGAGTGTGATAATTTCTCTCATGAGTTTTACATCAAATGATAAGACTATTCAGACTTTATCTAGTCTTCTGTTTGACCCGCTTCTCATTAATTACTCAGGAAAAGTTGGTGATTATCTGAAAGCACAGCTTGAAACGCACGTAAATACGCATGTAAGGCAAGGAGTGCAGAGGGCGATTGAATCTTTTGAAAGTTACATTGAAGATTTGAAATCCATAGGTGATATCCCTGAGCTACATCCTTCTCAAGAGAATAGAGAAGTCTATAGACGGCGTATGACTCGCCAGATGTCAGAGGCGATGAAAAATGCTGAAAAGGAATCAGTATTCCTGTCTATTATTACTAAATCCATTTTGTTGTATGGCCGCAAATCAATAGATTACGTCTATGGCCCTGATGGTGAATCAAGACGTATGGAGATGCCTTTGAAAAGCTTTGGCACAGAGATGGAGTTTCCACGCCTTGATAACATTGACCCTTTTGGTTTGGACTATATGATTAGGATTTTTAGAGCGGAGCAGAGAAGGGCAAATGAAGCTGATAATTAAACAGTACTTAGCTTCGCTAAAGGAACGTAATGAACTGGATGCAATATTACCAGACTTGTTAAGCGAACTCGGATTGAATGTGTTTTCACGACCAGGCAGAGGCACCCGACAAGACGGTGTTGATGTCGCTGCTGTAGGTAGTCTGAATGGAGGAGAGGAAAAGGTATACCTGTTTTCTATAAAGGCAGGTGATTTAACCCGGAACTCTTGGGATGGAGATGCTCTTCAATCTCTTCGACCTTCTCTCAATGAAATTTTGGATTCTTATATTCCTAACCGACTTCCCGATGAGCATAGAACGAAATATATCGTTGTTTGTCTATGTTTTGGTGGGGATATTCAAGAGCAAGTACGACCTCAAGTTGAAGGATATATTAAGCAAAATAAGAAAGAAGGAATTTCGTTTGAAGAGTGGAATGGTGACAAGTTAGCATCACTTATTCTCTCCAGCTTTCTGCGTGAGGACCTTCTTCCTGACAACGCACGATCTCAACTGAGAAAATCACTTGCCTTGATTGATGAACCAGAATCTTCATATAGGCATTTCGCCGTACTCCTCAAGATGTTAACTAGTGTAGAGACTAGTCGTGACAAAGAGCGGCTTACTTTGGTTCGTCAGATTACAATATGCTTGTGGATACTTTTTTCTTGGACTCGTGAGGCTGGCAACCTAGAAGCGGCATATTTATCTAGTGAGATTTCCCTTCTGTATGCATGGAACATTGCAAAGCCCTATCAAAACCAAAAGACAAAAGTGGCAACAGAAATTCAGATGGCTTTTCAATCAGTGTTAACTGCATATCTTCAAATCAGCTCTGAATTTGTAAACACGAGAATTTTGCCTTCTGTTTCAAAAAGACATGCTCTATCCACTGCTATTCATTCGTCTTGTAGCTTAGATGTCAATCTCAAACTCTTTGAAGTATTAGGTCGCCTTGCACTAGAAGGTGTTTGGGCTTACTGGATTATGACGAGAACAGAAGAGGAAGAGCAAATTCATAACGCCCTAAGGGAAAAGGTTGTAACTATTACAGAGTCCATTAAACAACTCATAATTAATAATCCAGCACTATTTCTCCCGATCAAGGATGATCAAGCAATTGATATATCTATCGCTGTGTTATTGTTAGCCGTCGATGGTAATAATCATGATGATATTGCTCAATGGCTTTCTGAAATGGTAAATCGAGCTGACTTTTCATACAAGATAGGTGGAAAGTATCCTTGTAATCTGCGTACTTATAGCGATCTTCTAGATCATCCTCAACGGATAGAAGATGAATACCGCCGCGAGGTAACTGGGGGCAGTATTCTTTTTCCAATAATAGCTTTGTCAGCAGCCTTACTAGACGAAGATAATCTTTACAGCGAAGTACAGACCATTAGAGAAAACCATCTCGCTCATTGTAATTTTCAGTTTTGGTACCCAGATGAAAGCTCTGAGGAGCATTTCTACATCAATAGTGATGCACATGGAGGTACTTTATCTAACGTATGTATTGATCGATCAATGAAAGAGTATTTGGAGCAAGTCTTTGGCGAGTGCTCACACTCGCCACAATTCAACTCACTCTCAGCAGTTGAAAGTGGACTATGGCCTTTAGTCATTGTTGCTTGTCGCCATTATCGGCTTCCTCTGCCTCTGCACCTCTGGAAAGGATTTTATGTCACTGAGCAAATAACAAAGACGGGGTAAACCCAACAGCCAGTGAAAAATCGGCGACTTAGCACGATGTTCTATGAGTGTTTTTTACATGACGCATAGATATTTACCACCCCCCTCTGGCCCAGTCTCAAAATCGTAATTTCGGGTTGCGTTCTTCAATTAAACTAATCAAAGATTTCGATTCTATCTTAATTCGCTCCTGATCCTCTGAGGAGATCTTCTCCCAGTGACACTTAGAATAGGGATTATTGGGCGACTCGAAGCGCCAAACAGTCCCATCTTTAGGATACAGATAATAGTCTCTATCCCATGACCCCGTTGTGGAGCCGAGCAGTATCATATTTTCTTTGTCTGGAGCGTCCATAAGTGACGGAAGCATAACATAAATTTCAGGGTGATAGGAACTAAGCTGAGAGGAGCTAAGACACGGGGTGTGTTAAGTAGAAGAGCAAAGACTTTGAAATAGGATAGAACGTATATTCAGAAATAAGAGCGTCAGTGGAAGATGCTGGTTGGTCTATCCATGAGTAGGGTTAAACCTACCACTTTCGCGGCCATTTAGCATGTTGTTTAATTAGTATCGTTTTTAAGGTACCCTTTTTCGACTGCCTCAGTAATGAGCTGTGCCGCGAGACTCCAAATGAGCGTCGCTCCTTCTAGAATACTCGCATTTTTCCTAATGACTTGCTCAGCCGAAAGTTCTAGTTCTTTCCAACTGCCGCCATTGTTATTTGAGTTCATAATGAACGCCATCAGCCTATCCACACTTGTAGCAAACTTTGCATCATCCGTTTCCTTGGCTTCAAACTCTTTCCAGAGTGATAAGAACTCTTCGCCTTGTTTGTCGGGCAATATTCCGAAAATTCGTCGCGCTGCAATAGTTTCATTTTCATATGTCGAGCTAGATTTGTTGTAATGAAGTGTATCTCCGACATCAATTTCAACAAGATCATGAATCATCAACATTTTCAGGACTCGAAGGATATTTACTTCCTGATTTGCATGTTCTACAGGCACAAGAGCGGATAACATCACTTGCCAGCTATGCTCTGCGGAATTCTCTTTTCTTTGTTCACCGATAGGCGAGGTCTTCCTCAAGATGCCCTTGAGTTTGTCTGCTTCGATGATAAATTTGATTTGCTGCTCAAGGTTGGCAGTAAGTTTATCAGCACTTCTCTGATTCATCGTACTTTAAGTCAACGCAGCGTTGGCTAATCTCTTCCTTGCTGTATGCCTCAGCAAAGCTTCTTTGGCATGATGACTATAGCAGCATGACGATCAGGAGACTATCGGGTAGTGCCGTTGAAATAGAGTGCGGGAATTAAGGCCACCACGGATCTCGAATCCATGCCTGAAAAGCGTTTCGATGGATATCATCCCACACTGAAAAAGCTTCAATGAAATCGAATGGTCCACATTTCCAAGGACAGTTCTTCATTGTGGTGTGTCCCCATACTGTCTGACGACAATTACTTTTCGCCTTCGCGTCAATTATACGTAGAAGCGATCGGAGCCTGTAGCAAGGGGTTGAGCATTTGTTCTAGTTGTCGTTTTACCCAAAAGTAATTGTCGTCAGATACCATACAGAAAGCACAAATTGAGCAGTACAGCGTTCCCCGTGGGAGATGGCAGTAGTTGCCCATGCATCAAGTTTGTGCTGATCCCAAGGAGATGCCCCTGGAGCATTTTGCAGAGACGGAAAACCCAATACCAACTTGCTCATTTTCGTGAGCTTGATTTTTTCGGGGCTGATATCGGGTGTCGTAATCATGCATTTTTCCTGGCACTACTAAGCAAAATTCGAGAGACACAGCGACGACTATATCAATGGTCATGGTGAGTGCAAGCTAACCACAACAATCAGTCAGATCCTTAATGAGGGGAACACCCCAACCAATTAGAAAAAGCCTAAATAAATCCCCTATCTTCTGAGTTTTTATCTTACATAACTCCTCTTTATGTCATATAGTTCAGAGGCGAAAAACTAAGCCAATTTCGGCGTTTCTTTGTATGTCATGAGCCTTATTGAAATACCAGAGAAAGGTTTAACCATACCTTCACTTACTCAATGCTCAGGTCTTTCATTACCAATTTTAATAACAAATGCTGGGCAAGAAACTGCTCGCCGTTTTGTAGAGTTTTTCATTGTTAGTATCCGCAATCAAAACACCAGAGAAGCCTATGCTCGCGCTATCAAGCAGTTCCTTGATTGGTGTAACGAATACGGCTTAGAGTTCTCTGACATCAACTCACTTGCGATCGCAGCATATGTTGAACGTCATCCTGGATCAGCCCCAACGATTAACCAGCATCTCGCAGCGATACGCATCATGTTTGCCTGGATGGTGACGGGTGGCATTCTTAAGGAAAATCCAGCAGCGGAAGTGAGAGGGCTGACGTATCGAATCAAGCAAGGAAAAACCCCAGTGCTCACTGATGATGAGATGCGAGAGCTACTTGACTCCATTGATGTATCCCATGTCGTTGGGCTACGCGATCGAGCACTGATTGCCACTATGTTTTTTAGCTTTGCTCGAATCGGTGCTGTGTTAGGAATGCAGGTAGAAGATTACTTTAAAAAGGGCAAACGGTATTGGCTGAGACTGCATGAAAAAGGCGGCAAATACCATGAGGTGCCAACCCATCACAAAGCTGAAGAATACCTCGATCAGTACCTAGACGAAGCTGATCTCTGGAATGAGAAAGGTACTCCCCTCTTCCGCACAACGATTGGGAAAACACGAAAGCTTACTGAGCGGGGACTTCAGCGGCAGGAAGCCTGGGCAATGATCAAACGACGAGCACTGGCAGCGGGAGTCAACACTGATGCCTGCAACCACACTTTCCGAGCTTCAGGAATCACGAATTACCTAAGAAATGGCGGCAGTAGGGACAACGCTCAGAAGATTGCGGCGCATGAGGATAGCCGAACTACGGCGTTGTATGACCGACGGGAAGATACGATCAGTCTCGACGAGATTGAAAGAATACGTTTGTAATAATCAATTGACCAGAAATTTCTAGAAGAAAGCAGCGTGACCAAGTAAACCTTTGCCACCTGCAAATTAGCCAGGGAAGTGTATCCCGATTTTTAAATCAATCTGCCTGCTCGCTGGGGAATGAATATCGCAGCTCTTGGGTGAAGCAATCCCAAAGTATCACCAACTTCCTTGATGCCTAGTGCATTACTCCATAAGGAGAACGCAACCCTTCACCCCAGAAAGGAAATACAATTTCATCAAGACTATAAAAGTCTTGGGTAAGCACCCCGGATGTCTTTCCTATGCGATGTTGATGTAAGTAATCAGAATTGATGGTGTAGAGAGAAGCTCCAACACAGGTGCTAAAACATCCTCTAATTGTTCCAGTCTCCCAGACTCTCGGAAAAGAGGCAAAGATATTTGACGGAATAAGTTGAGCATCTCGAATACTCTCATCGAGAGTTTTGCCAATGTTTTGATTTCCAAATGCACCGTAAGGCTCATCATGGAACGTGTTGTTGGACATATTCTCAGAAGTTGAAACATCATGATGAATAAACTCAGACGTTCCAAAGAAGTCACTAGCCCACTTAGGAGTTTTTACATCCTCTAAGCGGAGAAACGCTTTGTTTCCAAACTTCGCGAGAAAGGATTCATGCTGCTCATCATAATGTTCCTCAACCTGGGCAATATCGTGATATGAAACAACAGTAGATACACCATACTTACGCCCTAAATCGAGAAGATCAAGCATCCCCTCCACCTTTCCTATCTTTGATCCTTCATCGATGATAATCCAGGTTCGCCGTGGATTAAAAGCATCTTCGGCAAAGTGTTTTGAGGTCAATATCTCATCAATAAGGCGAGCAAGAAAAAGACGGTTAACAGTTTCTAGTGTTGATTGCACTGTCTGATAGGCTCCAAGTAAGAGCACATAACTACCTTGTAAAAAACTAGAAACCGTTACCTTTTCCTTTGCATAGCACCAAAGAGCAGCAATCTCGATATAGTCTGTAAGAACAGTTCTTAGAACCTCAAGAATGCTTGAAGTCATCTTCTCCGCAGGACTGGAGAGTAATCTGACTTGAGGAGTGTTGGTACGGCTCCATCCTAAAAGCTCTATCAGGAAGCTCTCCTCCTCAAATAAACACACCTGAATAACATCCCGCAGGTTCCACTGCCGAGGATACCTCTCGTTCATTGAGATAAGGACACCAGCAAGTATATTGCGGGCAGCATTATTCCAGAATGGATCAGTGACTTTCGGATTGTCAGGGATGACGATCCGTGCAAACTGGCGAGCCAGACTCGGAGCTGTAATATCCTGAGCGATATCCCAAGCAACACTTCTTCGATCAAACGGATTAAGCGTCTTGAGAAACCCATTCTCAAAGGTAAATCCGAGATTATACATGACCGATACACTCTCCCCACTATGGTCATGTATCAGCGCACGGTGATCAGCGTTGGTTCCTACATAGCCAGGAAGTACCGACTTCATTAAGATATCAATGAGTGTTGATTTTCCAGCTCCGGGAACGCCAAAAACAAGAAAGTTCTCGACTGCTGAGGCATACGGTAAACTGACCCCACCAAAAGCCGGAAGAGGCTTCATAGTGCTAGCTTCCGCGAGTTGTTTAGCCCGTTTTTGATACTCCTGTGGAGTTAATAGTTTCCTGCCGTTGTAGTGAGTTCGATAATTCATCGCAAACCTTTTCCTCTACTTTTTCATTGCACCTTTATCAGTGCACACTGCTTTCTTCTAAATCTCCGTAGACATCTACCCAAAAAATTACCCGTTTCTCCAAAGAAACGGGCTTAGTAAGATGCAACCTTAGTAAAGGTAGTACTAGGTATTCAACTGATTGAAGAGTCGAGATCAGGATCATCACTCGCTGTGTCCGGGTATTTACCATTACGAGCGCTCAGAGGGAAAGCCTCCTCGACACTGCTAGTACGATCGCTACCAAGCGAGACCTCTTGATTTTCAAGGAGCCTAGCTGAGTTCGGTTCAGCGTTTCGTCGGTCTTTGCCTGATTGAGTGGGGATTGTACGGTTCTTAGTACGGAGTCGAGATGTATTTCTTGAACGGCTTAGATCAGTACCGCTACGCTCTAGATACTCTACTCCAAACACCTGAAGGAGTGTCTGTCGATACTGTGCCTCAGTATCCATTAGGAACTTACTGAGTGCTTTCATATCCCGTTCAAGTGTCTTCTTCTGTCGTCGATACTTCTTCAACTCAGCTTTGAACTTCTCATGCCATTCATAGGCTTTCAGTATGTTGTTTCCTAATTGCTCCATCTGCGCTCTGATTGCTCCTCGGTCTTTCCTGGCTATTTCATCAATGATTGAAGCCGTAAGAAAGCTAAACCCAACAGAGAGCGCGAAAAGAAGAAACGACCACAGATCAAAAGCAACTCCATCAACAACCATGCTCATAAGGATTGATACGCCAGAGATGACGGCATCAACTATTACAAACGTGATAAAGCCTCGAAGCCGCAGTTTTTGCTCTATACTTCTCTCGTTTGGTTTTGAGTAAGGAGAGAGAATAGCATCTCGAAAAACTAATTCCAGTAAATGCTTTCCTCCAAGAAACAATGCAGCTCCTCCGAGAAAACCGATGGTATAAGCACCAAAAGCAAAGGGTACCCAAAACTCCATCAACTTTCCAATGGAGATACCTGGCGCAAGAGAGAGTCCAGCGATGACTACCGTGTACCACCACGGAATCTTGGTTCCCCTCACGATGAGAGCCTGAGCAGAGTTCTCTTTTGCCTCTAGCTCGTCAAGATAATCACTACTCTTCTCCAACTGAGCCTGGAGATTGGACATCTCAGCAATGGTTCTCTCCTTAATCAGAGATAAATCAATCAGCTTGCTAATTCCCTCTCCATCGAAAGCTTTAAGGTCATGCTCGTTGAGCATGTTCGTATCGAGGAGATCGTCTATGAAAGCTTCTCTCGCAGCTAAAAATTCAGCATTTGTGTAGATTAGCTTGTGGGCAAAGGAAGCGGGTGCAGGAGGCAAATTTTTCCTCATCATCAAAAAATCCTATTGATGTGTGCTTGGTAATTACCTAAGGAAGACAGTTAGAAATCTCTTCTTGAAGAGAAGCAACAGTAACTTTGTCACGCGGAATGCCTTCAAAAAGTGAACCTGTCTGCGTGCGTACTTCACCCTGAACTCCGTAAAGGCAGAGCCTTGCAAGCTTCTGTTGCTCAGATGCAATCGCTTGAATGAGTGGTTCTAGACCGTTTTTCTGTGCAGCCGACGCTGTATTGTCGTCAGAATGACCTATCCCCTTAGTCACAATGACCGCATATACTTGCGTGTTGCCGTTTGATTGTTTGAGGATGTAGGACAACCGTTTCAGCCCCTCGTAGAGTGCTGTTGGATCCTCTCGCTCTGCTGTCTTCTCTACGACTTGCTGTGAAAGCTTTTGATGCAGCCCACTTTGGTAGGAAGTCCTTTGAACTGCTCCTCCATAGACAACATAGTGACTTGATGACAGCACATCGACATCTAGCCATGCTGGTACAGTAGACCACGGACCTTGTGGTTTAATGGCTTTACGGAGAATCGTTGTAACTACTTTCTCTTCGTTTGTATCTCCAGAAGCAAAGCCAACATACACTCTTCTCGTGATGTCTTGTTCGACACTTCTACCCTGTGAACTACAGGCTACAATTCCGCATAGCAGAATGAGCTGAAGCCCTTTCAGTACTTGTTTCAACACGAAATCAACCTCTTTTCAACCTGAACGGTCGGGAGGCTACCAAACAGCTTTTACAGATGCAACACTGTTTGTTTAAGTGGCCGATACTACCACCATTTACGTTGTGCCAAATGAACAGAGAAAAGGTTATGTAGAACCTTCTGCTCTGTAGAAATGTGAAGAACCTTAACAAACACCCTTATCGCTCGAATTCCCAGTCAATCTGCCGATGCTTAACAGAGTGACCTGATGCCTCGTCACGCTGTTTCTCCTGAAGAGCACGAGTTTGCTCAAGGTTCTGTTCAGCGTGCCGGAAGACTTTGCTTTGCCGTTGCCTGTGCTGTGTGACACCTTGTTCAAGACTCGTAACAGCGTGCTTGACAGGATCAAACGGCTCATTTTCTCCGCGAACAGACGGATTCCTCCAGTGTTCTGGAACAGGTACACGCTGCGGGTTAAATGACGGATTATTTAGTGAGACTTCAGGAGTCTCCTGCTCCCTATCTAATCGATGCTCGCCATTCGATGAACTACTACTCTGTTGAGTCATTGCTGCTGCGAGATCCTGTCGAGCTTGAAATGTCTGCTCTTTGGCGCGAACTGCCTCAATCAGCGCTTGGTCACGCTGTTCGAGCTGAGTCAGCCGATCGTGTAGCTCTGACTGTTGCTTAGCAAATTGAACTTCTCTCTGCTTTGCTTCAGTTTCAAGCTGTTTGACCCGCTCCTCTAGATCGCGAACCCGTTGCTGTTGCTCAGCCTCCTTTTGTTTGGCGTATTCTTCAACTTTGCCTTGAGCACGAGCTTCAGCTTCTTTGCGGGTGGCTTCAGCCTCTTTGAGGTTGGCAGTCTCCTTCTGAACAGCCTGCTCGTGTTTCTTGATCTCTTCAGATTGAGATTTCTCTTTGGCTTCAGCAAGCTGCTTTTCAGCAATTTCTTTCTGGAGTTGATAGTGGCGCTCGTCAAGCTTCGCTTTGTTAAGCTCTTTCTGAGCTTCAATACGATCTTGTTCTGCTTTAGCCTTTTCTACTTCACGCTGCTTTTCAATCTCGCTCTGGTATTTCTTGGCGTTGGCTTCCTTGAATCTCTCGTCAGCGAGCTTTTCCTGCTTCTCAATCTCCTGGCGCTCTCGATAAAGTTTTAGCTTCTCGGCGTCAACCTTGAGCTTGCCTTCAGCCTCAAGCTTTCTAGCTTGTACTTCGGCTTGCTCAAGCGCTTTATCATACTTATTCGGGAAAAGATGCTTGATCTCACGTTTCTCGATCTCCCAAGCAGCCCAAAAGTTACCCTGGATTAAGTGTTCTGCTTGCCACTGGCGATAAAGACCAGGATCAGTAAAGAAGCCTCCGCCGTAGCTAAGAGTCTTAGCGTGGTCGTCTTTCTCCATCTGAAAGACAGGACTTTCATTAAGGCTTACTGAAGTAAGCCAGTTAAGAGAATCCCATGCCCAAGGATGATGACGTTCACATCCTTTTCTCTTGGTATCTTTCCACAAACCACCGTAATATTCTGTCATTAACCTTCATTGAATTCGACAACAAAAAACGCGCTCAGTAGCGCGTTGAGAAAAACCTTTAATGGGGTGGTAAAGACCCAGCCCTTTTAAGGTGCTTTTTTATCTTTTTTAGATTTTGATTCACTCAGCAAGCGAGCAGTGGAGACGTGAGGTTTGTCTTTTTTCCATTCGGGTTTGGGGACTTTCTTTTTCTCTCCTCTGGGGTGAGAGCGGAATTTCGACAAGTCCATCTGTGCGGCTAACTGTTGGAGCAATTGAACGGTGGAGTCTACATCGAGGCGAGCAAACGGTTGCCATTGCAGCGGCGGAATGGCAATCATCATGCCCTCATAAACGCGGCGAACTTCATCAGCTAGATAATAGGGAGAAATGCCCGCTTCGATTTTGTCAGCTCCGTGCACACTCCGCATCGCGGCTTGAGCGACTGCCAGCAGGTTGTAGCAAATCAGCGCCATGACAAACCCAAACAAGGCGGCTCTGGGATACGCCAGAGTGTTAATTTCACCTCGGAAACATTGTTCCAGCACTTGAAACAGGCGTTCAATCCGCCATCGCTTTTGATACAGTGCGGCAATTTGCATCGCATTCGCTTTGGCGGTCGGCAGATTGGAGAGCAAGGCAATTTCGCGATCTCCATCTCGAGTCGGCTGATTGAGTTGCACGACAATTCGTCGCAGCGTTACCTTTAACGTGTCGTTGAAGACCAATTGCACCGATTGTTCAAATACCGCTCCGGTTTCACTGTCACCCACGAAAACCATCTCAGTGCGCGCTTGCCAGGGTAGCAATCCGTGTTGACGAATTACAAAGGCTGCTCCCCGCCCATGCAGACCAAAGAGAAATCCCAACGTGCAAAAGTTGCGGTCAGCAATCCACAAATCTCCACTCACTACAGTCGCCAACACCCGACCCAACAGCGACCGTTCTTGAGCATGACCATCCTCACAGGCAAACACATCAATCGCCAACATCAACGCCGGGTCTAAAATCACCAGCGCATGACCAGGCAGGGGCGCACTGTTGAGCGAACGGAGTACCTCCAATCGGCGTTCGGTTGCCGCTAAATGATTGCCATCGAGAATTTTCACCCGGTAGCCTTCCAACAGTGGTGGCAGAGTACCCCCCAGTTGCTCCATCAATCCCTCAACCCGGTTGACCACATGCCGCAGTAAAGCCTCGACAATCTGAGGCTCGATCCCATTGAGCTTGTTATACACCGACTGAATCGTGACTCCGATTCTTTTAGCTTTGGCCTGATAGGCGGCATTGACCGACGGTAAGATGCCACATACCACCAGACTCATCAAATTCACAACCGTCGAGAACAGCAATTCTCGCTGATATTGTCGTTGGGCTTGTTGCTCAAACAACGCATCGATCTCCTCGGCAGGCAGACTTTGTTCTAAGAGCACCCGCAGCATCACGCTGAAAGGACTCTCAGCAACGAAACGCTCAAATACTTCTCCCAAAATCATGGCTCAAACGGGGGGGTTAGACGTTCAGCTTTTAGAATAGAAGCCTGAAAGCCAGGAATGACAGGGATGATAGAAAATGCTAAGAAGCTCTCAAATGACCTTTAGAGGGCTGGTGGTAAAGACCCTAAATATTCTCATCACCTGGGTAACCCATTGCGATGTCAGAAGGACGCTTATCATCCTTCAAATAATTCACGAGAAAACCTAGATCTGAAACGAAAATCTCTCCGTATGTACTAAGATCTAACTCTTCTCTTAACCATCGCTTCAACTCCCTTCGAGGAGTATCAAGAAGACTTTTGCCCCGAAAGTAAGCCTTGACTTCCAACGCTTGAATTTCTTCTTCAGAGCTACCGTGATGATCGATGTCACCGAAGACGATCTTCTTGAGAGTGAACTTGATTGGGTCATAGTAGAAGGAGAAAGGAACAACCGGAAACCCATCGTAGGCATATCCTCGAAAGTAAGGATCATATTTATAGGTGTCACGGACTTTAGCTCTCACCTCATCTATGTGCATACCGAGTGTGATTGTCTCTACAGAACCGTCCTTATACAGTAATTTCATACTGGGTAGGTCAGCTTCTGGCTCAAACTCAACTGCTTTAAGTGGCTGCTTTGCAGCTAACGCTATTACTTCATCAGACAACATGGAAACTACCTCCATTAGTTGAACAAACAGGCACCTTGGATAGAAACCCTCTATCCTTTTCACCTGTTCATTTCGCACATCCTGTTATGAACTTCTACCCCTAGCAGGTTATGAATATCTAGATAGAGAAGACTGGCTTAAAAGTAAACTTGATTTTAGAGGCCGAGGTATAAGTGAGTAAAATCTGCTGGTTTTTATTTATATGTATTTGCAGAGTTGGAAGTAGTCCATATCAAGTGAGAATGATGTGAAAGCGCTGAGAAAAACCTTCAAAGGTAGGTAGCAGAGACCCTAGATATTCTCATCACCGGGATAGCCCATAGCGATGTCTGAAGGCCGTTTATCATCCTTCAAATAGTTGACGAGAAAACCTAGCTCTGAAACGACAATCTCTCCGTATGTACTAAGATCTAAGTCTTCTCTTATCCATCGCTTTAACTCCCTTCGAGGAGTATCGAGAAGACTTTTACCCCGAAAGTAAGCCTTTACTTCTAACGCTCGAATTTCTTCTTCAGAGCTACCGTGATGGTCAATGTCACCAAAGACGATATTCTTAAGAGTCAAGTCATTTGCGTAGTAAAACACGAACGGAACATTATCAAATGCATCAGAGGGACATCCCTTAATACTAAATGGGTTATAGTCGTATGTACTTTTAACTCGACTTCTTACCGTCTCCTGATCCATCCCTAAAAGGACTTCAGTTTCTGTACCATCTTTGTACAGAAGCTTCATCCCACGAGGTGGATCAAACTCAACTGCTCGAAGCGGCTTCGTCGCAGCTAACTCTTTTACGCTTTCAGACAACATGGAAACCTCCATCATGTTGATAAAAACAGATGCCTTAGATAGAAACCTTCTATCCTTTTCATCTGTTCATTTCGCACATCTTGTTATGAACTTCTACCCCTAGCAGATTATGAATATCTAGATAGAGAAGACTGGCTTAAAAGTAAACTTGATTTTAGAGGCCGAGGTATAAGTGAGTAAAATCTGCTGGGTTTTATTTATCTGTATTTGCAGAATTGGAAGTAGTTCATATCAAGTAGCTATGAATGTGGAAGTTATATTGGAAAAAGCCTTCAAAGGTAGGTAGTAGAGGCCCTAAATATTTTCATCGCATGGGTAACCCATAGCGATGTCAGATGCCCGCTTCTGGTCTTTCAAAAAGTTAACGAGAAAGCCAATCTCTTCAATAAAAAGTCCCGAATCGTAACTAGGACTAAGATCAGCTTCGCTCTCGAACCAATCATCTAACTCACTCTTAGGTGTCTCGAGAAGATCTTTGAGAAGCTCACCTCGTCGAAAGTAAGCCTTTACTTCCAACGCTCGGATTACTTCTTCAGATTTGCCGTGATGGTCGATGTCACCGAAGACGATCTTCGTGAGAGTGAACTTGATTGGGTCATAGTAGAAGGAGAAAGGAACAACTGGAAATCCATCGTAGGCATATCCTCGAAAGTAAGGATCATATTTATAGGTATCGCGGACTTTAGCTCTCACCTCATCCATGTGCATACCGAGTGTGATTGTCTCTACAGAACCGTCCTTGTACAGTAATTTCATACTGGGCGGGTCAGCTTCTGGCTCAAATTCGACTGCTTTAAGTGGCTGCTTTGCAGCTAACTCTTTTACTCTTTCAGACAACATGGAAACCTCCATCATGTTGATAAAAACAGATACCTTAGATAGAAACCCTCTATCCTTTTCATCTGTTCATTTCGCACATCTTGTTATGAACTTCTACCCCAACTGAAAATAGTGATTCTGTAAGTACGATAGTGTGATTTTTAATAAATTCAAGAAAAATCAGGTAATACTAGGCTTCACCGACTTCGTAGTAATACCTGGTAAATAGATTTCTCCAAAAAGTATTCCTTTAGCAAAGAACGCCTCATTAATGACTCAGTAAATCATGCAGGGCAAAGGAAACTGTACTCCCCTATCCTGCATGGCTGTGTTCAAACAATCCAATCATCCTTAGTATTCAGATGGTAGTAGCACTACTCCATTCTGGAAGTACAATCTCACTTGCTTAAGCGGAAAATCAGTGAAGGGAATTTCTTGCGAAACTGCAACATCCCCTTCATCTCGTTCGCAAACCAGGAGTGCTGACCGATCGTCATTTACTACCAGTTTCCAAAACTGAATCTGCTGAAGCATAGGATCTCGATGTACCCGTGGATCGATCTGCCATGAGGCGATCGCGTCGATGAGCCAATAGGCTCCCGCACGTTCTGCCAGGTAGTGAACCCCATCCGTATACTGAACCCCTAGCGAGTGCTGATAATAGGTGCTCGTTCCCGTGAACTGAGCGAGATCAGCTTCTGTAAGTGGCTGTGGTGATTGAGTCATAAGGCAGTGCCCTCAAAACAACAGAGAGTTCCTGCAATCACAGGCCATGCCGATGAAACCCTATGGTTAAACCACAAAGCTTTGCCCAGCATGGTCTTCTGACCCGAATGAAATGTCTTCTACCCAGCCCACACAGCAGAGGTGAGCGTAACTGTTCTGGTTTCCAGGTTCAAGGAAAAAAGATTTGATGATGATAGGGGAATGGCTGAAGCGATCGCCATTCCCCTCAGTATGAAGTTTCTTAACAACCTTCTGGGTTCTGTTCGAGTGCTTGGATGGCACTAATAAGCCGAACCACGAACTGCCAGCGATGCTGTGGCGGAGTCTTGGCTAAGTACTGGTCTACCAACGTCTTGATCTGCAACCGCATAAGAAACTGCTGCTGAGCAGCGCGGTTCAAGCCCTCCTTTTCCATCTCCTGAATTACCCAATCAGCCAACTGTTCAGCGCGAGCTTCGATATCATCCTCTTCCTTAGTCGGAAAGGATGGGTCAAACAGAGAGAGCTGAAACGGTTCCATGTCCAGCACCTCCATTACCATTGAGCGATGCTACTTCCTGTATTGACTTTCGATGCTGTCTCTTAGGCTTTGTCTCTCTCTGGTGGTTCCACTGTTCCCACTTAGAAATCACCTGACTAGCCTCGATCGCAACTGTCCCGTAGACGCTTTGAAGGTCTGAGAGCCTGATGACTCGATCCCCACGCAGGGAGAATGTCTTGATTTTGCCTGGAACTGCGATCGAAATATCATCACTCCTCACAACAAGTTGTCCGTGAAGCTCGTAAATTTGGATATCCAGAATAAGCGGTGCGTCTTTTGTTACCTCTTCTTGTGAACCTGATAAATGCACTGGCTGAGTTGTTGTAACCTCTTGCTTAAACTCCTTTGCGAACTGCTCTTGCTCCTCCATTTCGTTACAGATCACATCTGCTAGGCTGATCGCAATCAGGGCTGCGATCGCGTACATCACAAAATCAAATCCACCAAAATAAACGTGAAACATGAACCTGACCTCCTGGGTCAACCTATGACTTCAGGAGTGGGTTATCAAAGGAGAATCGAAACTTCAATCAAAAAGAGAAGTTTCTCTTCAAGAAAATAATTGACCATGTAGCTCAGAATCCCTAGCATCCAGCGGAAACGAGGGGTTTGGTGGAGGAAGTTATGGAGAGCGGAGAAGCTACGACTATCTTGAGTTTAAGCATTGCTGATCTGACAGCACTCTTGATGATGGGCTTAACGTTTGTCACGACGATAGCCAACATTCTGCTTTGGATTTCCACACGGCAAACAGTACTGCTTTTGCTAGGTCAGGTTCAGCACCAAGTGGCAAGCGGATACAGTGAGGCTCAGCGGAATATTGTGGATGCTCACCGTGACCTCTTTTTTCAGATTCTTAACAATTCAGCATTACTGGAGAGATTTGCGAAAGCTAACGGGCTGAACCCAGCCGAATGGGAGCTTAAGAAGGTAAGCTCATTTCTCGTCAATCAGGTGATGATTGGCTTTCTTAACTTCAGGAATGGCATCATCTGCTCCAGTCACTTTGAGGGTTTTAAGCGGGATGCCCAAGATGTCTTCTCCTACGAGACGGTGCGATCGCACTGGCAAAAGGTTCGGTTAGCCCACTCAGAGGAGTTTCGTCGATTTGTGGATACGGAGTTGCTCTGGCGTGAGGACGGAGCCACCTGATACAAAAATTCCCGACCCCTAGAAGAGAAGCCGGGAGCAAGAGAAATTAGATACAGGGGCAAATTACTGTGACTTCAGAAACGTAATCAGCTCAGGAGAGATTTCAACTACTGCCTCGTGATCGGGCACCATAAGATCTGCGTGTTGTGTTGGATTCAGTTTGCTTCCTTGTACGAATACCCGACCAGCCTCATCGGTATAAAGCGCTGGACACATACCGCTATCACAGGGACGAACGAGCACTTTCAAACTATTTTGGGTCGTCATACGCAACTCCTTGCTGAGAGAAAATTTGATGATTAGGCAAATGCACCCAAACCTAATTGCCGGGAACATGAGGCAGATTGTTCACTTACCAGTTCCACGGGAAAATTCCTTTCACCTGTTCTGAGGCATCCTCTACGGTATCGATAATCTGCTGATGCCGTTCACGTTTATTGCCATCAATAGCAGTTGCTTTCAGGCGATGAGTCGCGGCAGTTTCACCGACGATATAGGCAGATTGAGCATCCTGCGGCAGCGTTGTGCGATCGCCCCGTCTCCCCTCAGTTTCCTCGTAGAGTTCATCGGTACCACATCCGAACAGTCTGCGAGTCATCCTTTCAGTAGCATGGGCTTGGGTGCGACTGTCCCCACCCTTATCTTGAATCGTTCTTGTGAAATCCTTCCGAACCGTTGCCCCGTCAACGCGAGATCGGACTGGCTTCGACTCTTCTAATAGACTCAACTGGGAGCTTTCCGAATTCTCTTCCGGTTGATTCCTCAACCAATTGATAAAACCCATCGGCTTGTCCTCTCTCTTCAGATGTGAAGTCGCGGGAAAACAGTTGCTCTAAGCCAAGCTTGATCAGCTCAAGCCCATCTGGGAGAGTGAGAAACTCTTCCAGAATCTGATGGCGGTATTCATAGTCCCAGCGGTCAGGCGTGAAATTGAAGGTGTAGAGGATGAGCGTGTGAGCATCAAGGAGTCCAATCTGGGCGTTGAGTGCCTTGAAATGGCAAAGTGCCTTTTCCCATGTGACTTTCCGACGCATATCGCCAAAATGCTCTCTAATCTCAGGCTTAAACGTTTCCGGTTGGCAAACGACCTGCTTGAACCAGCAGTAATCTTGCCATTCCTCGAAAACCTTTTGCTTGAGTTCCTTCAGTTTCATTAGTTATTTGAGAACTGGGCTAGACGAATACCGAGCCGTGCTCAGGAGCACGCCGAGGGTTTGTGCCTCTATTGTATGTCCTTTGCTTTAGCTCCCCAACATCATAGCACAAGTACAGCACTCTACAGTGAAACACAGTTTTAGGCAGCGAAACGCATTACCCTGCTGGGGATAGCAGTGGCATAAGATGTGCTGGCAGTAGGAGACAGCACATCAAGCATGACGACACAACTAGAACCCGTGACGGTATATATAGAGCCTGAAGTGAAAGAAGGTTTAGCTGCTTGGGCAAAGAAGGAGCGGCGATCGCTCTCTAGCCTGACTGCCTATTTACTCACGAAGGCATATCAGGACTATCAACAGCAGCAGAGCCAATAAGCACATTTACTCATTAGCTCTATATGAGGGAAAGCTTAGGTCATGCAGCAAAGCGTGTCGAAATATTAAGCCTCTTTTTGGGGTAAATATGGGGTAAGTATTTTCATAAAACGCCACATTTCCTCTGGTGCAAGGCTTTTACACTCGATTCGTAATCGAGCGGTCGTGAGTTCAAATCTCATCACCGGCTTCTGTACTTGCAGATTCGCAGATTAAGTGTCGCGGTTTGCAAATTGATGTCGTTCTTGTACCGTCTCGACGATACCCTGAGCATATTGCAGCAACTTTGGAAACGCAGCTTTGCGTTCGCCTTGCGATAGATGTTGCGTTTGGGCTTGTGTAAAGGACCCTGTGCTAATGGTTGAATCACCTGTTGTAGTGCGCTAGAACTCGGTGAAGATGTGGCGATCGCCCGGTTCCATCGCTTGGGTTTCCATCGCAAACCATGATTCAACAGGCAATGCTTCCACAACCAATAACCACACATTTGAAACACGACACGTTAGGGCTACCCCGTAACCAGCTGAGGTTGGCGATCGCTGTTCCACATGACATTTGGGCGATGATTTGATTGCGATCGCCCTGGCTAGTCTGCTGGATGTAGGGTTGAGACGCTGGAAAGCCAAGTCGATGCCGATGTACTCGACGCTTGTCAGCAAAGAACGATGTAGCCAACGCAACAAGTCATTAAATTGTTAGATTAGCCACCTCGTACGTCAAATTCATAGTAACAAATCATAAATTAAGAAGTTTCTTCTGTCTCTCGTAAGCATTGATCTACTGATAGTTCTTAATTTTGCTGAACCTGATTTTTACAAACTTGTCGCGGTTCACGAATAATGTTTGTGTAAACTCCATCTGGGCGTATGATGTTGTACATCTGCTGGCAAGCGATCGGTAGCCATCCTTGCCAATCTTGCCTCCAAAAACGCAGAGTGTCATCAGCACCTACGCTAATAGCGATTTGTCCATCTGGTAGAAATGCAACCGCATTCACTTCAGTTGCTCCATCTTGGTTTCCATGCCCTTCAAGAAGTGTTCCAGCGGAGTTGACCTCTAAGTTCCATAAGTAGGTCTTTGCATTCCATCCTCCACTCAAGATTTTCTTGCCATCAGGAGAGAACGCGAAGGAAGTAATTGGGTTGCCTTGATGGTCAGCATTAGTGATTGTTTGTAAGAGTTGACCTTCTAAACTCCAAATCTGGATTTGTCCAGAATCAGCGCCAGTCGCGATCTGTTGACCGCTCGGGGACAAAACAACTGAACCGTTGAGCAACGGTCCTTCTTCAGCAAGGAAGGAATGCTCCGACTGAAGCTCATCGGCATTCCACCAGTTAAGGGTTCCATCAATACTGAGAGCAAGAATCTTGCTGCCATTAGGAGCAATAAAAACAGACTTGACAGGATAATCGAATTTGTGGAGGGGATGAGTTGCTTGGCTATCTAGGTGCCACAACCAAACAGTTCCTGTCTCATCACCGCTCACTAAAGTTTGTCCATCTGAGGTGAGAGCAATAGAATTCACTGCTGCGTCATGATTACCCAGAAGTTCTTTACTCCAGTGATTACGCCATTGCCAGCGCTGAACTTTCCCATCTTGTCCTGCGCTAATGATAGTTTGTCCATCTGCAGGAATGGCAACTAACGTTGTTCCTTCCGGGTGAGCAGGCAACCGATCCGTGAGAGGAACCCCTTCTCGATTCCAAAGCCGAATCGTTCCATTTTGACCGCCTGTCACAATGACCGGTACATCTTGTGCCACAGCCACCGAGGTAATACCGCCCTGCCTAGCGCGACGCGGAAACCATAAAGGGAATTCCTCTAGTTGCCAGAGCCGTCCAACATAGTCGTGTCCGCCAGTAACCACGGATTTGCCGTCAGGAGAAACAGCGATCGCTGTTATGCTATCTTCATGAGTTGCTAAAGGCTCTCTAATTTGACTGCCTTGCAAATTCCATAAGGTTGTTACTCCACTATCATCACCACTGATTAAAATCGGTTGACCCTGATGATTAGTGAAAGCTAGGCTGCTAATCGAACTTTCAAGGCTAATAGGATCGGATAAGGGTAGAAGACGATTGTTTTGAAATTTCCATAATCTTAGTTTTTTATCCTGCCCTGCTGTTGCGATGTAGCTTTCATCTTGATTCTCGATTTGGGAAACAGCAATTGCCCTCACTTGCTCTTGATGGGCAGATACTGGGGGGCCAACTAGCTTGCCCTGAGTGTCTAGTACGCGAATTGTCCCAGTCGTGTCACCTCCAACCATAAAGAACCCAGTTTGATGAGGAGATAGAGCCACAACAGCAAATCTCTCAAGTACTGGAAAGACAGCGTTTTTCTGAATGTCCCACAACTCCAGCATGCTTGAAGCCTGTAGCCCTAGTTGCATGACTTGTCCGGTTGGCAGAAAAGCGATCGTCAACGTGCCGGGGGAAGGAGCTGTCCAAGATGGGCCTATGGAATTACCGTTTAAATCCCAAGTTCTTATTTCACCATTAGCCGCGCCTGTGATGATTGTTTGATTATTTACAGAGAAAGCTATCGAAGTAATCTTGAAATTTTCATGTGCTTGAAATGTATTAATGAGTTGCCCTTGAGCTGTCCACAGTCTAACTTCTCCTGTGTAATCGCCTGTGGCTACCACTTTCCCGTTTGGGGAGAAAGCGGTTATCAATACACTATCCGAGTGACCATGAAGAACGCGCTGTGGCAAGATTCTGGAAAGCGGTTCCTCAATCAGCTCTTCGGTAACAGGCGCAGGCGATGACCAATTGGGGAAGCGCACTAACTTTGAACGACCTAGTGTCACGGCTAAAATGCCATCCTGCAAACTACGCATTGGATCAGAAGAAACAGACTGTTCCGCTAGTGTTTCATAAAGTCCCATTCTCAACTTCTCGGCTCGACGCAGCTGAAATAGAGCAGTCCCCGATGTAGTGATTGCAAGTACTAAACCGCTGATGAGCCCGGCCATCACTAGCCGCCGCCGCCGTTTGCGGTTGTGCTCCGCTTGCTGAGAAGCCCTGCAAAACTCTACTTGCAGAGGCGTCATGTTATTACCCACCCGCTGGTAGTATTGCTGCAACAATTCCAAGTCAGGCGATCGCCACAGACTCCCCTCCAGTTGCCCCTGCTCTTCCCAATAATGGGCTGCTTCATCCAACCGACGCTGAAACCGGATATCGTCACGACTGTTGTCTAGCCAACTCTGCAACTGCTGCCAGCTTTCAAACAGTGCCTCATGGGTAACTTCAGCCGTTTCGGTGTTGCCATTAGCGGAAAGGGTAATGAGCCGTACACCGGGGGATGCAAACAAGCCGATGACTTGTCTTACATGGGCTGGCTGATCTTGATAGGAAACTAAACTATCCAACAAAGCCCGACGACGGGTGTCTTTGGTGCCCTCCCCCAGTTGCACCAAGCCCAAGAATAAGCGACGGGCGATCGCTTTCCCATCTTCATCCAACGAGTCATAAATCCGTTGTGCCTCTCCTGCTAGGGCACCCCCCACCCCACCAATCACCTTCAACGTTTCAGCGGGTGGCTTGCCCTCTGCCAATCCTTCCCAGATGCGAGTCAGGGCAAACTGGAGCAGGGGTAAGGCTCCTTCTCGCCCCTCCGTATCCTTCACCAATAGGTCAATCGTGGCTGGATCTAGAGGATGTCCTGCCAGTTCAGCGGGTTTGGCGATCGCCTGTCGCAGTTCCTCTGGAGTCATGGCGGGCACTAGATAGCCCTGTTCGCTAAACAGCCGATTTAAGACTGCATGTTTCTGCGTTTCGCCCAAAAAGTCACTACGGAGGGTAACGATGACGGTGACTCGTTTGGCGCGATCGCCTGCTGCATGGAGCAAATTCCCGATGAAAGCATCGCGTTCAGCCTTGTCTTTACAAAGGGTGTACACCTCCTCAAGCTGATCAACCAGTACGACCAGTGGGGCGATCGCAACGTCTGGCATGACATCAGCAATTCGTCGCAACCCGTCGTATTCTCCGGCTTCGTTGACCTGTTTCAGTTCTCCAGCAAACTCACGCGTTTTAGCAACCGGGGTCAAATCCTGCGTCACAATTCTAGCGAGAACGGTGGCTAACGACTCCAGCGGATGGGTTCCTGGCACCAGAACGGCAACCCGCGCTCGATCGTACCCAGGGATCGGATGCCGTGCCAATTCTGGAATCAGTCCTGCCCGTGCCAACGAAGACTTGCCAGAACCAGACGGCCCATAAATGGGCAAAACACGAATGGCAGATTCCGTTTCATGCAGGCTGCGAAGCTTCTCCCAAAGGGCCGTAATCTGTTTCTCTCGCCCAAAGAAGCGATCGCCATCGGTTTCCTGAAATGCTGTCAGTCCCTTGTAGGGATTCGGACCAATAGCTGATGGAGTTGACTTGGAAGCAGCCGAGGTTGATTCGGTTGAGCCTGGGTGAAAAACGGCTTGCCCACCGCTGACGTACACCACAATTCCACCTAGTACCTGGCCGATCGCCTGATTGCGATCGCCCGCTACATTTTGAGAAGGAGTTAGCGAATGGGGTGGGGTGGGGGCTGGGTCGTTCATGGTGGGGGCTAACTAACGGTGGTGAGAACTTAGTCGAATTCAGGTGCCCAGATGCTAGAGACCTCCATTTCCCAGCCAGGGAGAAGGTCGGGAACGATGAAGCGATCGCCGTTATGCAGGGTAACGGGGTCTGTTTGGTGTCGAAAGACTTCGATGGTTTGGGTGCGGTAGTCTACCAGGGCACCGACAGTGGTGCCGAGGTCGAGGAACTGCCGGATTTTTGCACGTAGGGTGTCGAGATCGTCGGTTTTAGAGCGGACTTCAAAGATCAGGTCGGGGACGAGGTTGGCATAGTCTTCAGTGGTGCGTTTGAGGCGTTCGGCTTTGACAAAAGCGGCATCCGGGGCGCGGACATCTTCACCTGCGTTGGGGAGTTTGAAGCCTGCGCTGGAGGCAGTGACGCGCCCTAATCGTCTGGGATGAACCCATGCCCAGAGTTGGGCGATAATGGCGGCCGCAATTTCATCGGATTCAAAACCAGATGGACTCATGACAATGATGGCTCCATCGACGAGTTCGAGGCGGTAGTCGGGATGTTGTTGTTGGAAACGTTTGAGGTCTTCGACGGTGAGGGTCATGGAGTCCTCCTACGAGGTCTGGGCGATCGCATCTGGGGGATGTAGGTAAACGCACAGCGCGTTATTGATAGCATAGGCGATCGCTTCGGCGGTCGGTGATAAGCCATCAGGGTTTCCCTCGTTTTAACGGCATTGCCGCAACATGCTCTAGAAGCATTCGATTTATTGAAAAAATTCTAAGTACAGGACAAAAATTGTAGAACATCCCGAAAATCATTCATTTTCTGCTCTAAGCTGAGGACAATGTGGCGAAGATAGTCAAAGCCATAACGGAAAATACTCTTGGCTCTACGTCCATGCTT
>NZ_JBNXVR010000067.1:0-21290 GCF_050565595.1 Leptolyngbya sp. AN02str
CGCTTGGTCAGAGACTATGAATTATTGCCAGAGACATCAGAAACCTTGATTTACCTTGCCATGATCCGCATTATGGTCAGGCGACTGGCATAAAATTTGACGCCTCACATCTTTTCAAACACCCTCTAAGCCCTCCTAATGACTAGAGGGCTTTTTTCTATTGGATTTTTATTTACCAAATGTCCTAAAAGCCGAGTTTGATTAGCAATTTTTAATTGTTCATATGAATCTTTATTGCTAGAGAAAAACAGCCAATTTTTATCTTTGACAAAGCTAAAAAAAATCGAATTTCAAAGATTCAGAAGACTCTAAAACTGCTCCGCCTTAAGGGATAGGTTGGTGTGCTTCGCTACGAAATTGTTCCTACCTTTGCCAGAGGGAATTCCTGCATGATTAATCGTAGAGTACATACAGGCTAAGGACAGGTTGAACAATTTGATGAGATTGCAAATTTGCGATCGCCAAACTGTTAATTCCTGTTTTTTTGGCTGCTTTTTAACACCTTTAAATTCTTTGCTCGAGCATTTTTTTAAATTGTTTATTGGTTCCAACTTGATAGTCATCAAGGAGTACACATCATGAATCAGTTGAAGGAAAAGTTGAACCTAGCCGCTGTGGGGCGGATGCTGGCTGTGTGTTTGGCAGGTGTTTTTTTGGTTATGACGACTGCCTGTAGCAATCCTCCCGTGCCCAAGGCTTCGGGTACAGGTTCATATCAGGGTGCCCCGGCTCCCAAGGCTTCGGGTACTGGCGGTTCCTATCAAGAGAAGCGCGCTCAGCACACGGATATTTATGGAACCAATCAGGATCGCGTTGGCGGGATGAATAATTTCCGAGACACGCCTGGTAATTTGGATACGAGCCGTTCGGATGCAAAGGCCGATCGCTTGATTCGAAATGCTAACCAAAACCTCAATAAGGCCAACAATCCCGAAGAATTTGTTGAGAACTTCCAAGAAGGTCGGCCTTTGAATGAGCGAATTTCGAACGTATCTAAGCGTGTTGGTAGCGGTGTAGAAAACGCCACCGAAGAACTTTCTGAAACCGCCCGTAAAGGGTTTAAGAATGTTCAAAAGAACGCAAAAAATGCTGCTGACGAAGTATCTAAAGCTGTGGACGATGACACCCCAGGTGGTCCTCTCGATCGCTTAGGAAACATGGTGCGCGATCGCGACAATATGGGTAACAGCGCCAGCAACAAAATGCAGCGCAACACCGGCGACTCTTACCGCGGTTAATCAGCGATCGCACTTCACATGCGTATTCTTCCATACCTGTGAAGTTAGCCATCAGCTCTTAAATGCCTAACGCAACAAACCCCACAGTACTGTGGGGTTTGTTGCGTTTATACCAGCCCTTAAGCAACAATCACAAAGTCACTAGCCGACACATTGGCCTTGTTATTGAGTGTGGCAAAGAAATCACCCAGCCCAAAGCCGGAGCTAGCACCGTTGGAATTGTAGAACAACCGACCGTTACTCGTGTTGTACACAATCAGTGCATTGCTGGTAGCGGCTGCCGCATCACTTGTCACCTTGGCAAACTCACTTGCCTTGCTAAAGCTGTTGCCTGAGACGCTTTGCAGAGTCGTGAATGTTGTCTTATCCAATACAATGCGATCTACACCCAGCTCAAAGTCGTCAATGCGATCTTTCCCTAGGCGCGAGGTGGTAAACGCGGCTCCTGCATCAAACACAAACGAATCGGCTCCTGCACCGCCACCCAAAAAGTCGTTGCCGCTGCCGCCAATCAGTCGGTCGTTGCCGCTGTATCCCGCCAGAATATCGTTGCCGCTGCCGCCCAATAGGGTATCGTTTCCCTGGTCGCCTCGAATGCGGTCATTTCCGCCTTTGCCGTGAATGAAGTCATCGCCCCCTTGGCTATTGATGACATCGGCAGAATTGTCGAATCCGTGGACAACGTTGTTCTTTTCGTTCAAGAAAGTGACTGTGTTGCGGTTAAACAGTTGAGTTGGGTTGGCGTTGGCATCAACCACATCAAAGCGATCGCTCACAGCCGTATCGCCATCAAACAGAATGTTGCCCGAGTTCGCTACATTCTCCAGCTTCTCCAAGGTAAAGTTCTTGAGCGTAATGGAGGTAGAAGCCAGATCAAGGAACGTAAGCTTTAGATCAGCGCCAGCTTGCTCAGCTAGCATGAACTCGGCCTCCATGCCACCCCCCACAAACTTGAGCCTATCCAACTCTGCCAAGGTGGCGCCAGAAGGATTAGTACCTAACCCAAAGCCGCCAAAGTTTTCAATGACTTTGTCGTGTCCTGGATGAATGACAAAGGTGCGGTTTCCATTTGCTCCATTCAGCACTAACGGAGTGCCTAATGACTTAACAAAGACATCTTCGGCAATTGGATTCTCGCCAAACTCTGCATCTAACAGAAAGTCTTCGTCACCGGGCACGAGGTTAGAAAAATCTGACGTGAAGGCCACGGTCAACCCATCATCTGACAAGATAGGACTAAACGCATCTCCGCCAAAGGTTTGCCCAAAGGGATTAGTGTATGACGCACTGCCTTGATTGCCAAAGGAATTGGTGGAAACTCGTGTTGTTGTTCCTGTCATCAAGTCGTGTACAAACACATCTTCAGACTCATTCGTATCTCCAGCAACTAAGTTGGAAGCAGTTGAAGAGAATGCAACATAGCGACCATTGCCAGCGATAAATGCCCCACGTGAAGCGCCATTGCTTTGAGTACCATTGCTGTCGATGGAAATGCGTTGAATAGTTCCTGTCACAGAATCGTACACAAACACATCTGCAACACCATTTGTGTCTTCTGGTACAAGACCATCCACGTCGGCAACAAATGCGATATACCGACCATTGTCTGAAATGGAAGGACTGCCAAGACCGCTATTCAACAAATCAACGCCGGCGATATCGGCAATGCTGGTCGTGCTACCTGTCACGTTGTCATATACCAGCACATCCGACAAGGAGTTCAAGCTTCCATCACCAGGAGCGATGACTTTTGTGGCTGCAAATGTGACATAGCGACCATCATCGGAAATATCGGGCTCGCGTACCGACCCTCCTGCCAACTCTCCAGTCAGGTTTGATATCTGTTGAGTTGTTCCTGTGGCGATATTGTAAATGTAGGCGTCGATTCCATTTGCTTCTGGGTCTCCACCGTTTAAGTCAGCGGTGAAAACGGCGTAGGTTCCATTGCCAGAGATTTTGAAATCTCTTGTGAATTGATCGGTGACTAATTGGGTGGTGTTTGTTTGGCGATCGTGGATGAAGTTGTACGTTGGGTTCTGGGGAAAGTCACCAGCTAGTTGATCGTAAACTCCAACGCTGTAGGCAACGTATCGACCATCATCTGACAGAGATACGTTATTTACGTAAGGAGTAAATTGCGGTGGAATCGTTGGAATTTCGACCAGTTCTGTTGCGCTGGTTTGACGGTCGTGCAACCTCAAAACGAACGTGCCTGTTGAAAAATAAGCTTCGGGCGAACTGACAAATGCTGTATAGCGGCCATTGCCGCTCATGGCCGAGCGGTATACGCCACCAAGAATGGGAGCACCTTGGGATGTGAGTGTAATTCGATCGGTATTCATCATGAATGCTCACTTTGGAGAATAGAGTGAATGAAGTCTCTGGGGGAGAGCGAAAATGACATGACTTGTTCTGCCAGGTTTTCCTATGAAAGCCTGAGCAAGTTCAATTAAGTTCATGCACACAGCGATCGAAACAAAACTGTCGATGCAAAACCGTCGATGCAAAACCGTCGATGCAAAACCGTCGATGCAAACCTAGTGTGTTTGCATATCAGTCTTGCGCGATCGCTTTACAGATGCGGTTAGCACAACGAATTCATGCGATTCATCAATCGATTTATCATTTGAACTATGGAGTTGCCAATGCCATGCTTTATGCCTGGACTTGGCCTATTCTTCGTTGAAACTGGGCCTCTTAAATCGTTGGTTTTGGCAGGCTTGAATTCGTGATGCTGGACAATCGCCATGGATAGTGGGCACAGAAAAAACGTTACAGAACTGATGCTGAAGCCAACTTAAAATTGAAGTCGGTAGCCGCAATTTTAGTTCCGCAGAAACGGTAGATTTACCTGATTAAGACCTAATTAAGATCGATACAATTCAGCTTATTTTCTGCGTGAGGTTGTGCAAATAATTCTCTTTGATGAGAGATTTTTATGCCTCCCAAACGGCAGAAAATTTAAGAGTGGTGTGATTAAAAGAGGCAATCGAGTTTGGTAATTTCAAGTATTACTTGATACGGATTTTTTGAAGTGTTTTTATCATGTTTCTTAAGCAGCTTGACCAAGGCTTTATGAAGGAACGGTCGCTTGATAAAGGCTTAATAAAGACTACATAAAGACTGCCGATTAACATGGTTGCGATTATTGTTGCGATCGCCATGGGTTGTTAATTCGCATCTAGAATTGGCAGGCTTTGGCATGTTGTCTCACGATCTCAGTACAATCCCTCATCTACTGCCCATAAAAATTAGAGCCACACGTCTCTACAATAGGTGAATCGGTAGTCTCAAACAGTCATGATTTCAGTCAGTGTGGCTAAGGCACGAACCCGGAAGCATGACCGAAATAGTACTATCGGTAAATTTGTGGTGGGACGTGGAGTGAAAGTCAGAAGGTATGAAGGCACTGGTGACGGGGAGCAATGGATTTACGGGCTCACATCTGGTGAAGGCGTTGCTGCAACAAGGGCATGATGTGGTGGCTCTGGTTCGTAAGAACAGCGATTTGACCCGTTTGAACGGGCTTAATGTACAGTTGGCCTATGGCGATGTGACGGATGCTCAGTCAGTGCTGGCAGCCATGGAAGGGGTGGACTGGGTGTTTCACACGGCGGCTTATGTGGAGCTGGGCATTGTGGATGCGGCGCGCATGCGGCGGGTGAATGTGGAAGGGACCCGGAATGTGTTAGCAGCGGCGATCGCCGCTCATGTTCAAAAGATGCTGTATTGCAGCACCATTGGCGTGTATGGCGATACTCAAGGCCAAGTGATTGACGAAACCTTTGTTCGGGTTCAAAAAGGGTTTTCTTCGGCCTACGATGTCACCAAATTTGAGGCGCAGCGGCTAGTGGATGAGGCAGCAGCGCAAGGCTTTCCCGTTGTCAGTGTGATGCCGTCGGGCATTTTTGGGGCGGATGATCCGCACTTTGGCCCGGTTTTGCAAACCTTTTGCAAGGGCAAGCTGAAGGTATGGGCTGGGGGCGATCGCATCACCGGAATTGTGCATGTGGATGATCTGGTGGCGTTGATGCTGCTAGCCATCGAAAAAGCCCCACCAGGGCAGCACTACATTGCTTCTGCTGGGGAAATGACAACCCGAAACATGTTTGAAATGGTGAGTGAAGAAACGGGGGTGAAGCCGCCAACCGAAATGCCCCAGGTCGTTGTGCGGTTGGTTGGCATGTTGCTTGACCCGGTGGGACGCCTATTGAAATGGCAACCGCCGATTAGTCGAGAGCGGGTGCATTATCTGTACGATCGCTGTGTGCGGGTTGATGGCAGCAAGGCCATGCGGGACTTGGGATGGCAGCCTCGATCACCTGAGGTCGTTATTCGGGATCTGGCTCGCGGCTACGCATGAGCTGCCTTGCAATCCGTGATTTGCAGATGTTAGTCGGGGGTTTAGCTATGCTAAACGCTCACAGCAGCGGGAACTTGCCTGTCGTGAGCGATCGCGCCACAATAAGAAACATATCGACACAATGTTTTGGTGCTGTTTCGGTGCTTGTTCAGCAAGCCAATTTGCTCGCGTAGGGTCTGAATTTGCATGGTTCTCGATTCGCAGCTTCGCTCTTCTCATTCTTCTGCCACTCAACCCCAGGCCAATCCTCCCGTGCAGTACGATGTGGCGATCGCAGGTGGGGGCATTGTGGGTTTGACCCTGGCCTGCGCGCTTCAAGACTCTGGGTTGCGGGTGGCCATGATTGAAGCGCAGTCCCGCACCGCCGGACTACAGCGCCATCGAGCCTACGCCATTACCCTGTTGTCGGGGCAAATTTTTGACGGACTAGGTGTATGGCACGACATTTTGCCCAGCATCACCACATTTCAACACATTCGCCTCGCAGAAGAAACCTATCCCGCTGTGGTGGATCTGGCACCGGGTGACTTGGGCCGCCTTGCTGACTTGGGCTACGTGGGTGAGCATCATGTCTTGGTTCAGGCATTGCTCAATCGTTTGGATGCTGCGGAAAATATCACCTGGTACAGCCCGGCTGAGTTGGTCAAGGCTGCCTATACTGACCAGGCGGCAACCCTCATCCTAAATATGGATGGCGAAACACACACACTGCACACTCAGCTGCTGGTCGCGGCTGATGGGGCGCGATCGCCACTGCGACAGGCCGCAGGCATTGGTACCAAGGGTTGGTCGTATTGGCAATCCTGCGTAACGGCGGTGATTCGCTCTGAGGCATCGCATCAAAATATTGCCCGCGAACACTTTTGGGCCAGTGGCCCCTTTGCGACGCTGCCCCTGCCTGGCAACCGTAGCCAAATTGTGCTCACCGCCCCGCACGAAGAGGCCAAACATTGGCTCGAAGTGGATGAGTCGGCTTTTTTGGCAGAGCTGGAACGCCGCTATGGTGGGCAGTTGGGTAAGCTGGAACTGGTGGGCGATCGCGCTTTGTTTCCTGTGCGACTCATGCAGAGCGATCGCTACGTACAGCCTCGCCTTGCCCTGGTTGGAGATGCAGCGCACTGTTGCCATCCGGTTGGGGGGCAAGGGCTCAACCTGGGAATTCGGGATGCAGCAGCGTTGGCAGAGGTGATCAAAGCAGCCCACCAACGGCATCAAGATTTGGGCGATGTGAGGGTGCTGAAGCGCTACGAACGCTGGCGCAAAATCGAGAACTGGGCCATTTTAGGATTTACCGATGTGCTCGATCGCCTGTTCTCCAATCATTGGTTTCCGATTGTGGCAGTGCGGCGTTTGGGCCTGTGGGGCATGAAGTACCTGCTGCCGCTACGGTTTCTGGCCCTCAAGCTCATGACGGGGCTGAGCGGAAGACGGCCCAAACTCGCGGCTCAAGGACATTACGTTGCTGCGGCACGCTCTGGCTCCGATACGGAAGGCACGATGCGGTAGAACTTGCCCGCTTCTACTCGAATTGGGCGATCGCACGCATCACATCCAATAATCGTGGCACTGTCGGCGATCGTTAGATTGCTGCCGCAGTGCGGGCAGTAGCCTTTGTACACGCCTTTGCTAGAGCCAGCCGTATACAAAACCGCAGTCGAGCCGAGCATCCCCATGGCTCCGCCAATCCAGCCAGCCTTGGGAATGAGCACCATCGCAAGCAAACTGGTCGTGGCACCCGCTGCACCCAGCAGCCACAGCAGCATTTGTTGAGTTGGCAAGTAGTCTGCCACAGAAAAGTAACGATCTGGATTAGCAATGGTGGGTTTGGCAGGTTGGGAGGGCACTGCCTGGGAAGTTGCCGCTTCCGGTTGGTATGGATGCAGCATCAGGGTGCGCTGCCAAATTGGGGTATAGTGCCCCATCAAGTGACCATAAATTTCGAGTTGGCGAATACCAGATACCTGCAATTGCACCAAGCCTCGCCGCACAAATTCCACCAAACTGTAGCGATTGGGAACTTTGCCCGCTTCTAAAAATACAAGCAAACAATCATCCTGCCGAGATACCCGAGCATGTAGCCCTTCTGGGTTTAGCACAAGATTCATCAACAGGGCGATCGCACTCGGATTGCCCTGTTGCGCCAGCAGTATCGAGCCAGTATCAACCGTATTTATCATGACGATCACCCCGGGGGACTCAACTGATAGGTTGTGTTTCACAGGTTTAGCGCAGCACCCAACGTATGCTCTGACGGGAAAAGCCAACCACGACAGGACTTACGCAGTTGAATAATGTTTGGGACGCTTATCGCCCCAAACATTGTTCAATCTCTGGTTTTTCGGATGAAGTGATAAGTCCTACAAGAAAAAATCGGGGGACTGGGAATGATCGATCGCACGAAGCCAGCAATATTCCACATAGGGGGAAACAGCCCCCGATTCTAGAGCCATCAACACACCACGACCGACATCAGCAATTCTGCTGAAGTTTCTACCTTCTTTATTAGAGGCGTTCTTGACTAGATCCGGATAATTACTGATGTTGCTACAATTCTTTGCATAACGAAATATAGGGCCGGACTGGTGCTCCTTGCTTGGAATGTGAATGCTTGCAGTTAGGGACTGGGTTCGAGCCAAATCCACGACAGATTCCTCACGACAGATTTCTGCTATCCAGGCATGTCGAGCCTAAAAGCCGCCAACCGATCGACACCCTGCATCTGCATCTGGGTGGGCTGTGTTATTCTCATGGCTGCAAGGGTTTGATGGGGGCACATCATGAACTATCGTGCCGTGCTAGCAATCTTACTGTCGGCGGGGCTGGTGGGCTGCGATCGCCTGCCCGAAGCCTACACCAATCCCTATGGGCTCCAGTCGGCAAGCCCAACTCCCGCACCATCTGCGATTGCTGCTGCGAGTCAAGATGCGATCGCCCAGCCGTCTGCGCAGCCCGCCACCTTAGCCCAATGTCGCCGCACCGGACGATTAGAGCGGGTTTATCAAACGGCAGACCTGGCCGCACCCGTCGCTGGAGACATCGCCGCAGGCTTTTCCGTCACGGTGTCAGGCTCGGTCAATCAGCCCTCCTACGGCTGGATTCAAATTAGCGCTCCGGTCAATGGCTACCTTCAAACGCCGTTTCTCAAATTGTGTGAAACTGGGCAAGTTTTGGATTGCGGCATTGTGGTTCAACCTGAGCTGGCCATCAAACCCGTTCCCACCACCGAATCCGAACCCAACGGCGCGCTTTATTTTGAGCAAGGGTTTCGGGTGCTGGGCACACCGGTCATTCAAACCGAGCCACCTCTCCAGGCTGGCCGGGTGTGGGTGCCTATCGATCGCTTTGGGGTCACTGGATGGCTGACAGAATCTGCACCGGATGTGTTTGGCACAAACTTTCGACGGGTGCCCTGTCGGGACATTAACCTGGAACCTGCTGTTGGGTAGTGGGTTTTGGCTTTGCGCAGAATTCGGAAGGGCTGAGGGCAGAGCAGAGCCGAAGCACAACCAACCCAGCAGCTTCCGCAAAGGGTGCTAGTCCCGAAATCCAGTCAGCACGCCGTAAATGCCCCAAATCGCCATCGCCCGTAGATAATGGCTAGCGCGAAACGTTCCCACCGAAGTAATGGCCTCTGGCGTGCGGAATTGGAGCCCGTTCTCATATACCTGCTGCACCACGGCTTCCGTCAGGCGCATAGCCTCCGGCTCCATGCCCATCTGCACCAGAAAAGCGGCTAGCCCAAAATTGATGCCTGTCCACACTTCCAGCGGGTGCGTGTCTTTCGGATTCACCGGAGAGCCATCGGGGCGTAGCCCGTTGGCCGCACCAAATTTGCCGTCGTGGAACTTGAGGAAACACGCCTCATAGACCGTCTTCAATGCCGATCGCGCACAGTCTTCTGGCACCACATCCGGCAGGCCCAACAGCCGCGCATAGAACTGGCCACAGAGCTGATCCGCCATCACCACATCGGAACCGCTGCCCGTGTCGAGCTGGTAGTATTGCCCATTCCACAGCGCATCGTGGAAAATGGCGCGAGACTGAGCCAGCCAGCTCTGGAATGTCGATAGCTCTGAACTGATTTCTGCCGATTGGGCAAATGCGGATCGTTCGGTGGTGAGAATGTCCGCGATCGCGATCGCGGCTTCCAATGCCGCAATCCACAGCCCACCGCAGTAAGCGCTCACGCCCTGGAGTCGCCAGTCATCAAAGGTTTGATCGGGTGCGCCTGCATTTTCGGGAATACCATCGCCATCTAGATCAAAGCCCTTGAGGTAGTGCAACGCTGCCACTACCGCAGGCCAGCAGTCTTCTAGAAAAGCTGCATCGGCACTGTCCGTCAGCACAAAGTCGCGGTAGACCTGCAACACAAAATCGCTGCCCAAATCCTTCCACTGGTTGCAGTCTTGGTAGCTGGTGTAGTTGGTCTTTTCCCAGGGGTGCTCGTTGGGTGCGCCCAGGTCATGGGGTGTGGCGTTGGCCACTTTGCGCGGCACCAAGGGACTATCTGTACCCTGAGTGAAGTAGTAGCCAATTTTGCGGGGTGTGGCATCCTCGGCGGGAATGGCGCGGGCAAAGGCGCGCAGCACTGCCTTATCCAGCTCGGGGAACAGCATCATCATGGCAAAGGAGCCATACAGCCGCACATCCAAACTCTCGTACCAGCGGTAATCCAGGCACTCTACTACCGCAAACTGACCGACCGGATCGCGATCGCTCGCCGCACTCCACAACGTGGCCCCATCCGTCAGGTCATACAGCTCGTTGAACAGCGCCATCTTGAACCAGTTGGGCAAATCCTGATCCAGAATGGGCTGCTGCCAATTGATAATCTGCTGTTGCCAGGTCTGGTATTTGGTGAGAGCGGTTTGGGCGATCGCCCAGGCATTCGCTCCACTGCGTCCAAAAAAGTCCGTATAGCGGCGGAAGTAGTTGACTCCCTCGGCAAACTCCGTCACCGGAAAATCCCAGGCTAGAACCATGGGTACCTGCCGCGTCTCACCGGGAGCCAGCGTAAACCGCAGGGCGATCGCGCTGCCTACCTGTTCCCCTGCTTCTGCTGGAGCCGCATCTGCAAGATTGGCCAGAGAACCATCGGTGGCAAAGGTACACCACACGTCTGCTCCATCGCCTGCGGGATTCCAGCGGGTTTGGTAGAACACTTCAGTTCCGGGAGTATGGACGGTGGCGATCGCCCATTGTCCGTCTCCTTCTGCGGGTGCTTCCTCCAAATCGCGCCCCAGCACACAGCCCACGGATTCATTCTGCTGCATCCACAGACCCCAGTTTCTGGTACTGTCGCCCCAGCGCGGCTGATATTCATACACGGGGCTACCGTCGTCGCGCACCTTCACCGTGGGCGACTTCAGCGTATTGGTGAACCAGCCTGTCATGTTGTGCCAGCTCAGCATCACGCTCAGTGTTATGGGCTGATCGGTGGGATTGTGTGCCGTCCATACAAACACCGCGACGGGATAACTGGTTTCCTGATAGTTGTGCGCCCAAATGGGTGAAAACTGCTCGCAGCTTAGGTTGGCATGAAAGCGATCGCTATAGGTAAACCAACTGCGGGGATACAGCGCCGCGTATTCAGACTTCGGTTCTGCACCCTCGGGCGAATACCACTGCCACGCGCCCAACGTGCCATCTTCCGGCGCTTGGGTACACAGCGCGTAGGCCTGGCGCTGCTCGCCCACCTGCTCAAATACGCTGAACTGGCATCCCGGCACCGACTGAAACACATGCTCACCACCGTCGATGTGCCACAGGTTAAAGTCGCCCCGGTGCGATCGCCCAATGCAGCCCGCACCAAATCCCCCCAACGGCATCCCATGCCAGGGGCCATCATCTAAATTACTGGCATAGCGAACGGTGTAGGGTTTCTCCCAACCCAGTCCTAGCGGACGTTTCCAGGCGCAATCGGGAACCATTGGCGCGATCGTTGGTGCAGGTACAAAATTTTTCATCACCCGATTCTACCGGGTAACGTTTTGCAAAAACGCCTCAATTCCAAAGAAAAGTTGCCCTTTATTCTTTGAGTTCGGGATGGGACTGAGTGTTGGTTACTGCGAAGTAAAAGCCGTAGAGAACCTCTCGCGAAAACCACTTTTTGAAGGTGACTGCCCGCAAAAATGCAATATAGGCAAAGCCAATCGATGCCAGTGCGATCGTAAATTGTGCCCAGGAAAAGAGACGAATTCGCAGTAAATTTATCAATAAAACAAGGCCCAGCAGCAGCAGCCCGAACGAGATATTACGATACATAATGTGGCTGGCTTGATATAAATCAGCAGCAATAACAGCGGGTCGATTGCGTTCCTTTAAATAAGCTTGAAGCCGAAGGTAGAGCCAGTTAATTTTTGTAGGAATGCCAACAGCATCGTGCAGCAACAGAACAAGTTTATCTTCAAAGTCGAGGGTTGGAGTCGCTAGCGTCATACTAGACTCTTGTAAAGCTTGGTACCGTCTTGAGAGCTCGTTTTTTTGAAAGTAGTCAAAATTCTGATGAAAAGTTTTGCAAAGAAATAGGAAATATTTCCAGGTGAAGTCCTGCACTAAGCTGCCTAAAAAATAGCTGAAAAAAGCGAAGACAACGATCACTTGAAATGAAAAATCTTGCTGAATAACGATCAGCAAATCTTGAAAATTAGCATTTGGACTATAAATAAAGAAGATGACTAATACGAGTGGAATGCCGCCGAGAATGGAAGCAAAAAACTCGTAAGGGCCAAGCGCAAATTTGAATAATTCCATATTTCGGCCTGTGAAATGGTTCAGCCAAACAAGAGGACGCAGACAGCGGAATTGGCTCAGCGGGTTGCACCCAGGAGAGCCAGGAAGATTTGCAGGGCTGTGCGCTTCGAATTGTACTTACTACGTCAGCTTATTTAGGGCTAGCGTTCATTAACGCAGGTTTTTTTGAGGAAGGTTCTGCCTGTTCAAAAATATTCTTTAAAGTCGCCACTGGTTAATCAGTTGTGAGGGCCAAAAGTGGTAAGGCAACATCATCACAGCCTTTGTTTCTTTGAGGTTAACCAGGAGTGGAAACACAGACTGGGCTAGAAAGCCTTCGGGCATATGGCTAGGCTGCAAAAAGCACGTTGTGCAGAATACGAGCTTGCCTCGACAGTAGCTAAGCGGAAGCTTGTACCCCATGATGCGCTCTCGCTCGTTTGTAATGGCTCGTACTAAATCTTGCAATTCAGGTTCGGTGGGAACAGTGCCCTTGTAGGTAAATAGGTCTTGAGCCAACCTTCTCAACAGCCGAGCGCGACCGTCGAAGTAAGGATCGAGGCTATAAATGACATCTGCAGCTAGGGTATCAGTATTGTTGGGGTCAAAGAGGCGTTGATTGGCTTGGATGAGGTGTCCCCATACGATTTTGCCGCGATCGCGCAGCAAATGTTGATCCACCAGGATCTGCAGCATGGAGTCGTTTTTCTCTTCAAAGATATCTTGAATTCTAGGGCTGAGTTCAAGGCGGCAAATGGCAGCCTCTTTGTCGCTGAGCGATCGCGGAGGTGGACCAAAGCGATCGCGACACGCTTGAATGATCTCGATTTCGGGCTGGAACTCTGGCAGGGGATAGGGTGACGCGATCGGACTCTTGATGGTTCCTGTGCTAGCGTCTGGCTTACGAGGTGGCGAGCTTGGGGGTGTTGGCGTTCCGGCAAAGAATTGGCAGACACTCGGCACCACAAACAAAATGCAAGCACACCCAGCGTAGATTTGCCCCAAAAAAAACAGCGCTACAGCCAGTGGAGTCGTTTGCAGCAGCAGAATGCCTGCAACGACAGCGCCTAAACAGCCCACCCCCAGCAGCGCCCCACTCACCCACCGTGCCCAGTTGCACCCCTGAAACAGTGCAAAGCACAGCAGCAGGGTTAAAGCAAAACGAATTCCCTGTCTTAAGTCGAGTGGGGTATTGTCGATGGAATTTGCAAACACGATGCTTGCCAGCGATGTGACGATCCACACGCAGCAAATTGCGAAAACCCACACACGACCCGGATGCAATGACGTTTGCACAGATAGCGCCCTTACAAGCTGATGAATTGTGGCCTGGAGATACCTGCCTGCTCTGGCTCGGCAGCATGAGGCAACCGGATTGCGATCGCACTCAACCCCACACAGACACAGTAGAAATTGAGCGAGACGGCTCATTTCTCACCACATCCGTATTTCAGAATGCCCACGCGCTTCCAGATTTGACCAACTTTGGTGAATCAGCAAATCCCCATTGAATCAATCCAAAGTTCCTAAAACGCAAATCCAGCTGTTGGCAGTTCAATGCGTTACGTTAGCACTAATGTCTTTCAAGCTGGACTGGTACGAGTCAGATTCTGGCGTTCGATCTGGTATTTCATGCTTTGGGACTTGTATGCTCTGAATTTGTGCCTTTCACATGCGTTTTGGAGGTGATCCCATGGTGAACCCTGCCGATGCTACCAATGAACGGATAGAAAAAGTGCTGCTCATCGGTGTTACGGGTGGAACGGGCAGCAACGCCGTGAAGGGGTTTCTAGAACAAAACGTGACGAATCTGCGAGCTATGACTCGCAAACGGGATCTCAATCGACCGTCCCTTGCCCATCTTCAAAACAGCGGTGTCGAGCTTGTGGAAGCCGATTTGGATGATGAGGGGTCGCTGGCAGCGGCGTTTGAGGGTGTTTCAGCGGTGTATTGTCATGCAACGGCTCCCGATTCGGCTAAGCCCGATCCTCGGGAAGCGGAGCGGGCGGAGCGGGTTGCACAAGCGGCGAGGCTGGCTAACGTTCAGCACTTGGTGTACAACTCGGCAGGTGGGGGCGATCGCAACTCGGGCATTCCCCACATTGAGCAAAAGTATCGCGTCGAGCAGGTGTTCAAACAAGCGGGTTTGCCCACAACGATGCTGCGGGCTTGCCTATTTATGGAAGAGTTTTGGAAGCAGTACACGCGGCCATCAATATTGAAGGGAACATTTGCCTTTGCCATTCAGCGCGATCGCCCCTTACACCTGATCACGACCAAAGATATGGGACGGATTGCAGCCTATGTCATGCAGCATCGCTCCCAGTTTTTAGGCCAGGAAATTGAGCTAGCTGGAGATGTGCTCACCCCCCAACAAATGGCAGAGGCGTTTGCCAAAGCCCAAAGTAGCCCCGTTGCCTACAAAGAAATTCCTCCCTGGATCTTTCTACTGCTCCTGCGCAAACCACTGTTTGATTTAATCCAGTGGTATCGCACCAAGGGTTATCAAGCCGATGTCCCGGCGCTTAGAAACACGTTTCCTGGTCTGCTCACCACTTTCTCAGAATTCTTGGAAGAAACCCACTGGGCTAATCCAGAGTTGACCTATCAAGACCTGTAGACCTGGGCCACACCTGTAGAACGTTTGAGCTGTTCGCGACCTGACTACTGCTGATTCAGACCTCCTGCATGGCTTTTGGGATGCATGCACCCCTGGATGAATCCGCCCTCTACAGATGCATGCGACATAACTACAGAACTTCCACATGGGTATTGGTTATTGGATGCGAAGCACCAAATAACAAATACAAACCCAAAAGACTTGGTGGAATTGCGTCAGTCCGGTTGAAGAAGCATGCGTATTTCTGCACAAAAAACAACTAACAAACGAGCAATGGCAAGCCTAAAACCGATCGTTAAGATACGAATTGAGTGCTAGTTTGGAATGGATAATCGCGATGCAAATACCCATTGGCAAACTCATCGTTAGTCTAGGGATTATCCTGGTAGTTGACGTACCCCCCGCTCAGGCCCAAGTTTCAGATGGTCAAGTTGCAGCCCTGGTTGAGGCGCTTCGCCAAGCGGCACCTCAAACGGGACGTGCGGATGATGGGCTGTATAGTGATTGGCAAATCATGCCGGGAAATATCCCTCGTTGGTCAAGGTCGTGCCTGGGCCGGGAGCTATCGCCCGCTGAGTTTGAGGCAAGTCCACAACTTGCCCGTTCGGTGGTGACATGTGTCATGCAAGACGTGCTGCGAGACGAGTATCGTGCCAGCGGTAACGATGAAATGCTGGCGGTGCGTCGAGCGGCGGCCTGGTGGATGCGAGGTGATCCATCCCAGTACAACAGCTCGGAAATTGCCGATTACGTTCAGCGGGTGGTGAATGCCTATGAGCAGCAAGAGGCTGCTGCTGCTGCACCGCAACCCGCCTCCCCTGCTGCACCTGCCGATCAGCCGCTCCAGTCCTCAGAGTTTGATCGCTATATGGCAGCGGGGTATGAAGCAACCGAGCAACGCGACTATGACACTGCGCTGCTCTATTTTCGGCGGGCATTGGATGAGCGTCCCGATAATTCCTACGCTGAGCAAGCGATTCAAAATGTGGAGCGGTATCGTAGCATTCCTGCCGAAGATGCATCTGATAACCAATCTCAGCCGGATTCTGAATAGCTTATGAAAACTCTGTTGATTGCTTTGGTGGCAATGATGCCTGCGGTTGGCGCTTCTGGCGCGCTGGCCCAATCGACTCAGCCTACCTGGGTGGAGGTGACGAGAAATGCCGTGGGCGATCGCTTTATGGTAGAGCGTGATTCGATTGATTTGCGAGATGACGTTGTTTGGTTTTGGGAATATCGTGATTTTCCCGAACCCAACAATGCCTTTGTTGGGGTTGAGCTAGAGCAACCTGTGCATGGTGCCATGCTGTATCGCTCTGTAGATTGTGTGAGTGGGGTGTCTCGGCTGCGGCAAATGGTGGTGCATAACCGAGAAAGGCAGGTAATTCAGCGCTTTAACTATGGAAATGCGGGACAGTTGGCTCAGCCTCAGTCGGGCAGTAGTGCCGCAGCCGTGCTGAGCTTTGTGTGCGAGCAATCCCAACCGGAGCCCAACTCAGCGCCACAATAACGCTGCCGGAATTGCTCTAGCAGGACTTATGCAGTTGAAGGATGAAGTGCGTAAGTCCTATCTAAATCTGTGCATGCGAGATCTGTGAATAGCGGTTGTAAAAGGGTATAGCTACCCTTTTACAACTACCGCAACTGAGTTTGGTTAGTCCCATCGGTGTTGTCGAGCTTCGTTGACTATCCCTTGTGCCTCTTCGAGTGAGATGTGATAGCGATCGCTCAACAGTTGGGGAATGCGATCGCAGTCGCGATTTGGATTCACATCTGGTTGTTGGGAATAACAAGGGAGTGCAACATTGCATAAAAACGGCGAAGGTTTTGCCTTTAGTTGAACTGGTTCAAGATTCTGAACTTCTCTGGAATTGACAAAAAATAGCAATGCTCGGCTAAGGTTGGCATCGCTGAGGTTGGCATCGCTGAGTAAGGTACAGTTGAGGTCGGCTCCGCTAAGGTTGGCAAATTTAAGATTGGCCCCGCTGAGGTTGGCAAATCTGAGGTTGGCCCCATCAAGGTTGGCAAATCTGAGATTGGCTCTACTGAGGTTCGCCCCACTGAGGTTGGCTCCGCTGAGATTGGCTCCGCTGAGATCTGCCTCGCTAAAGTTGGTTCCGCTGAGATCTGCCCCGCTAAAGTTGGCCCCGCAGAACTCCGCACTGCTGAGGTTGGCATCACTGAGGTTGGCTCCGCAGAATTCTGCTCCGCTGAGGTCGGTTCCGCTAAGGTCTGCTCCGTTGAAGTTGGAACCATTGAGGCTGATTGTCTCTGTATTTCTGTTGCTTGGGCGGAAATTGAACAACAGGAAGACTCCACCAGCAACCATCACCATCGTTCCAATACCGTTGATGAGGGTTTTGCGAGGTGGCTGAGTAAGAGGGTCGCTCTCGGTGTGAGATGGGCGATCGCCATCTGGCTGAAGTGGATGCTCAGGCAGTAACCCCAGCCACCCCACCATCCCCAGACAGGCTGGAGTGGCGATCGCCCCAATCACCCACCGTTTGTTGGCCTGCATCCTTCGCGTCCACTGCTTAAATCGCTCCTGCATTCTTGAGATCCCCTCAATGCTGACCACATTATCCGCTCCGGGAAGCGGGAACTCTCTAAATCTTTATGCCTACTTAACTACCTTCCTGAAAGTCAGGGGGCCTTTGGGGACTGGACCCAACCTGAGTTTTGGATAAGCTGAAGCGCGCATTTTTGCGTGTGCGTCGTGCAGCAAAAATGGGCTGTTCTGAGGTTTGCACGTTGCGCAAACCTCAGAACAGCCCTGAACCGAAACGGACGTTAAACCAGTGGATGCCTTTTAACGATTGGAGGTTTAGTGGCACCGAGTAACTCTTGACCTCCATCCAACCAATCATCCTGGATGCTGTCGCTGCAACGATGGATTATGCTGTCACATTCCGGCGCTCTATCAGAGTCTTCATTATCTTGAGGCCACGTTCTGGCTCACTCCACGGACACACCTCAATGCAAATACCACATCCACGAGTTTCCGCAAAATACGGGGCGCATTTGTCAAAGTTGACATACCAGCGCTCTACTCCCCGTACCATTTGCTTGGTTGGAAAAATTGCATGGGGTGGACAGTTGGTTTCGCAAATGCGGCAGTTTGCGCAAAAGTCATCCACCCCGATATCACGGGGCTGATCAATTGCAAGTGGTAAATCCGTCAGTACTGTTGCCAGACGCACGTTTGCCCCATGCTCTGCTGTAATCATGGAGCCATGCTTGCCCAACTGCCCCAAACCCGCTTTGATGGCGACTGGCACATGCAAGACCTCGACGCTAGAATCGGGAGCCAAATTAGTAGATGCTTGGGCCGGGTACCCCAGAGACCGGATATGTTCTGCCACTTCGATCGCCACCCGGTTCACATCTAGATAAGTCAGCATGATTTCACGATTAGAGCGATCGCTGGGTGTGTAAAGCATCTCATCGCGATTCATGGGGATGGCGATCGCAATGGCGTACTTGAAGCATGGGCTGAAATCTCGATAGCATAGGTCTTCTGTCAAATGCGTAATACCGACCAGTGCGGCTCCAGACTGTTGCGCAAATTCCTTAATATATTCAGCGGCATCAGTCGGGTTTGCCGGGGTCGCAACCCGAGTTGCAACAGGCCCCACACGCCGACGATCTTGCCAAAACATACGAACGATAATGCGATGAATCGCTGTCGGTTCCATGACTTGAAAGTACCAGTCCAGCTTGCCCCAAGCCCTTCTATAGGAGTCTCCAAAGAAAACATGATCGGCGCGACGTGGGGCAACTTCTCCCAACCCGTTGATTGTATTTCCTGAAATGGGTGGCTCTCGATAGGCAAAGGGATACGTCGTCGTTGGATAGTCCACCTTCATGTGGCGCGCCTTTTTGCGAACAATACCCGGATTTGGAGTTAAATTGGCGGGCACAAAGGGTAGGTGCTCAAACGTTTGAGTAGGCGATGGCCCTGGCATGTCATCTAGCCAGATGGTTTTTCCCCGGCCAATCTGGCGTTGTTGCATCCAGCGCAGCAGTGGAAATAGGGTATGAGTGGCGATCGCCACTGCCATTGAGAATCCGCCAACGCCTAGATTCCGCCGCATTTGCCGCCAACGATCCGCAATCCAATCTATCCATTTCGATGGCTGCTCATACTTATACACAGACACGATAAAAACCTCCGTAGAACTGTTCGAGAAAAGACCGATACAGACTTGATAAGTTCAGGACTTATGCAGTTGAATGATTTTTGGAGCGCTTAGCGCTCCAAAAATCATTCAATCCCCTGGTTTTTCGTAGGAAGTGCGTAAGTCATAAAGTTATCCATGAGGGGATAGGGGTTGTTGCAAACAGGCGTGCCCGTTCAGCAACGTTTGCACGCATTTTTGTGACCATTCCTGCGGATATTCGAATGGTTTTTGAGTCAAACCAAGTTGGGCACGAATAAAGCAAAACCCTTCCCACATGCCTAATAACTGCTCCGCCAATTCATCCGCAGTCAGGGCAGACCGTAGGAAGCCTTTTTCGATGCCTTGCTGGATCAACTTGCTGAGATCTTGCAGGGTTCGACCGTAGGCAGCCGCATAAAACACAGTGGCAATATCGGGATTAAAACGAGCTTCTTCAAACATCAATTGAGCAAACTGGATAATGTCGCTTTGGTTGAGGAAGTGGAGCAAATTTTCCCCATAGCGAACGAGCGTTGTCTCAAAGTCCTCTCGCGTTAACACTTGAGGCGGTAATCCATGTTCAAAAACATTGACCTCGGCCTCAACCACCGCTCGAAGCACTGCAATCATGCTGGGAAAGTATTTGTAAAGCGTTGTCTTAGAAACAGATGCTTCTTTTGCCAATAAATCGGTTGAGACTTCCTCAAACCCTTGCTGAAAGAACAAACGCCTCGCTGCTGTAAGAATCTTTTCTGGTGGTGTGTTCTGTGAGTGCGTCATAGGAACTTGCAATTGCTGATACGGGTGCTTGGAAGATGTTCTTGACTCGATCTGGACAGTACGGTACTGTTCATTCTAGCTTAAGCCAAGTGAGAAAAGAAAGATGGCTAAAACGTGGAAGCAAAAACTAGAAGACCAGAAGCAGCCTAAATTCCAAATTCTTCAGAAACCTATGGCTGGAGCACCAGCAGGGAGTACGTTGTTAATGCCTACTCCGCAGTTGGTGAAAACGCTGATGGATGAAATTCCTGAAGGGACGCAGCTTTCCTCACAGGAAGTTCGTGAACGCTTGGCTCAGGTGCATAGCAGCGATGTCGCGTGCCCAATCTTGACATCGACCTGTGCTCGGGTTGTTGCTGAGGCAGCTTGGGAAGATATTCAATCGGGGCAGGAGCCCAGCCAAGTTACTCCTTTTTGGCGGGCGATCGCACCCAACTCAACGCTTGCAAAAAAGTTAACGTGTGGTTCAGAGTTTATCGAGGCAATGCGCGAAAAGGAAGGTGCATAACGTTTGTCCATTACGGAAAACCAGTCACTTCTGAAACTCGCAAAGAAACCGACCTGTTCCGGTGTATTAGACCTTCTGTATGAATCCTTCAAAACGACATTTATGCAGGAGGTCTATTGCACGTGTTCGCTCGATTGGCAGGTTTAAGATGACTGCCTGTGCTGTAGCGAGTCAGTCGTATTTCTAAAAGAACGATGTGACTAGTAAATACGCCAACTGGCTACCGAACCAAGACGCGGCTAGCCCAACACCCACGGCAAACATGAGTATCGGCGCAAATCCTATGACTTGACGGTTGACGATGCTGTTTGATGCAGAAAAAGGCGGTATGGCAGCGATCGCAGACGGAAGGAACCCACCGATGATAGTGGTGAAAAAGCTTGCAGCGATTTGAAACCAAAAGCCAGATGTCAGATGTTTACTGTAACCATATAGCAAAGCAACGAGACTCGATCCAGCGATCGCTCCTGTGTAGGCAAGAAACGGAAGCACAACTGGCAGAAAAATAAACCCCGCAGCCTGAGATTGCATCCATTCACGGTGAATCGTTTGCAACCAAAAAACTCCCGACAGCACCATCAAAATGACTCCGGCGATCGCACCTCCCAGCACCATGAATAGGGATGCCAAAGACTGGCTATACATAAACGCCATGACTCCAGACCCAATCAAGGGGCTAAAGATTAAACCTAACGCGAACACCGCCACTCCAGCCTCAACCAACGATTTGAGCATGAACATTAAGAACAGGTAAGCTGGTATCCGATATTCCGCAGGTTGCTGGGAATTAATTAAGCAGGTAGTAACGGCAGTAAGGTAGGCCCAAAAGTTGGATGATTTTAGAGCGCTCATCCATCAGATTACTGACCTGCTGAGCTTGCCCGATTGT
>NZ_JBNXVR010000068.1:0-20616 GCF_050565595.1 Leptolyngbya sp. AN02str
GGTACATCGGCAAGCTCGTGCAAGGTTTTTGAGAGGTTTTACACTTTTTCTTTGCACTTTAGCAGACTTGATCTCGCTTGAAAACTAGGCACTGTAAACCTTTGCTGCTTTTTTCAGCAAACCCTACTTAGCGCTCCAAAAATTATTCAACTGCGTAGGTCCTGAAATGATGAGTTGTAGGGCTGAGCCCTACAACTCATCATCCAATCACGTAGCGCCCATCGATCAGGTTAATCAGCGCTCAGGTTAATCAAATAGCGTGAATTTGCAGCAGTTCTGATTTCGTAAATTTCGACACCAGAAAAGAAATATCCGGGAAAATTTTGACCATTTTTTGCAGAATTTTGGGGAACCTTTTTTACAGTAGGGATATTACCAGGGTGGCGCAACGGTTGATTTAGTGGAGATTCCGTGATCTCACCACACCCAATTTCTATATTTGCAGTTACAAATAGTCAGCAGAGATGTGCATTTGCCTGAATTGAGGGCAGTTTTGGAGTTCCTATCGTTGTGCTCTCGCAAGTGCATACATCGTATCAACATCGATACAAAGGTTGTATTGATTGAGGGTTGATCTCTACCGCCATTTATAGATGCGGTGGTCTCAAGATCATTATCAGGTTTTGCATCATTCCAAGTCATATCAAGTTACTTCTTGCGTTTTGATCAACGTAATGTTTCCTGCTCATTCGGTTCAACACAGCGTTGAATTCAATTTTGCACGCTTGTTCAACCCATGTGTTGTTAGACGCGTCCATCGCGCAGTCCACGCTGTTGTTTTTTTTCGCACGTATTTCACGAATTACATGCAAGCAAGTTAGGGGAATGTTATGTCTGTTGTGATTACCGTTACGTCGGCAGCCGATGGTGGGCCTGGATCTTTGCGAGCGGCGATCGCCAATGCCCCCAATGGTGCAACCATTCGCTTTGCTGCAACCTTAGCCAACAAAACCATTACCCTCAGCCGTCAAATTGGCATTCCCGTTGGCAAAAATTTAAGTATTGATGGCGCAGGTGCCGCCAATCTCACCATTAGTGGGGGTGGGGTTTCACGCATTTTTCTACTCAACTCCACATCGGCCACCCCTACTAGCCTATCGGTCAAAAACTTGACGCTAGCAAACGGATACACGGCCGATCGTGGTGCCGCTATCAGTACCACCCATCAAGGCAAGCTTGCCGTTGAGAATGTCAAGTTTCTCAATAACGTTGCAGATAAGGGCGGCGGTGCAATTTTTAGCGCGTTCGAAGGTAGCCTGACCGTTAGCAAATCCGAGTTTCGGGGCAACAAAGCCACCGCCGGAAATGATGAACGGGGAGCCGGGGCGATCGCCTTTTGGGGGCCACGCGACTTTACCGTTAGCGATAGCAAATTCATCAGCAACCAGGGCATTAATGGGGGAGCCATCAACAGCCTCAACGGCAAGCTCACCATTCGCAACACCCAATTTATTAATAACAGCACCCTAGCCGCGCGCTACGACACCGGAAAAGCCAATCCCAGCCTGCGAGGCTATGGTGGCGCAGTCTATACCGATCGCGCCAGTTCCACCAGTGAGCCTTCCGGCTCGATTCAAATCATCAACAGCATTTTTCGAGGCAACCAGGGCAAGGGCGAAGGTGGGGCAGCTTACCTGTTCACCGGGGCTCAGGATAATGTGTCAATTCAGCGCAGCCTGTTTCACAACAACTCGGTGCAGGCCTTGCCACAGGGCAATGGGGGCAACGGGGGCGGCCTGGTTGTGCTGAGCAACCAAACCAACCGGGGACTGATCATTGCCAACAGTTCCTTTGCAGGCAATACCGCAACAGGGCAAGGGGGCGGATTGTGGATGATGAAGGCTCCAGCCAACATCATGAACTCTACCTTTTCAAGCAATCGGGTCTTGGGTACAGGCTACAGCAACGTTGGCGGCGGCATGGCACTGTATGGGGCAGCCACCCTTACCAACACCACAATCGCCTTTAACCAGGCGGGCTGGGTGGCAGGAGGCATTTCTGCCAGTAGCGATCCAGTCACTGTGCGCAATAGTATCTTTCACAACAACATTGCTGCCAATGGTGGCAACGACTGGAAGATCCAGCAGCACACCAATAAAGCGCTGATCAACGGGGGCGGCAATATCCAGTTTCCTGGATATTTGAGCAGTCAGTCCAATCGCTTTAACGATAATCTGGCGGTGCAAAGCATCGCGATCGCCGATCCCAAGCTGGGGCCATTGCAGGTGAATGGGGGTGGCTTCATGCTAACCCATGCCCTACTCAGCGGCAGCGCCGCCATTAACACCGGGGTAAGCACGGGGGCACCTGTGCTCGATCAACTGGGCAAATCTCGCGTGGGCCAGGTGGATGTCGGTTCCGTCGAGTTTGGAGGGGGAACAACGCCACCCCCACCGCCCCCACCTCCTGGCGTGATTGTAGGAACGGCAGGCCCCGATCGGCTAAACGGCACAGTCGGCAAAGATACGATTCAAGGAATGGCGGGCAACGATATTTTGAATGGTGGGCGCGGCGGCGACATTTTGAATGGGGGTGCAGGAGCCGATCGCTTTGTCTATATGGGGGGCATTCCCCGCGAAGCATTCGCAAATTCGCTAGTTGGAGATCCCGATCAGATTCGCGGTTTTGATGTGGTGGCGGGCGATCGCATTCGGCTCGACTTCGACAACAATTTGGCAACTATCGAACGACCCAAGGCGTTGTTTAATGCCGGAACGGTCAACGCAGGAACATTGACGGGTGCGGCGCGTGCGGCCTATGCCGACAAAAATCAGCAAGCGGCTGGCGCTCAAGCCCTTGGTCTGGTAGAAGCCGTGATGTTCCAATGGAATGGCGGCACCTACATGTCGGTCAACAACAACCACGCAGCGTTCAACCCCACTGTGGATTTGCTGATCAACATGACAGGAATGGTCAAACCTGCGGCTCACAACACAATGGGGCAGTTATCGGTAGCTAACTACTTTGTGACCTAATCTGCACCCAAGCAATACTCTCCCATAGTCGGATCTCGAACCAGATTCTGCTTCCGAGCTACTCGCTCAAACTCATATCCTCGAAGGCGAACGCTAGTACTATAAATGCTCGTACTATAGCCGTTCGCCTTCGGCTTTACAGATCGGCTTTACGGATGGGTTTCGCTCAAAAGCTTCCCTGACAGTGGCACTATTGGCAACCTTGGTTGCCATTTGCATATATGGGGGGTATAGAAAAGAGGCTTCGTCCCTTTTCCGACCCACCACCCACGCATCTCAAACAGCACCGGCAACATTAATTAATGCCACACTTGATGAAGTAGCATTTTGGGGCAAACTCGTGGGCGCTATGGATTTACTTGACATCCTCAAGGTGGATTACCGCAACTTTCCCCATCAGCAAACCTTTAGCATTTACGCTGAGGATGTGTACTTTAAGGATCCAATGACGCAGTTTCGGGGGCGCGATCGCTATCAGCAAATGCTGGGCTTTATCGAAACCTGGTTTCGCAACATTCGCCTCGATTTGCACAATATGCAGCGTACCGACAACTTCATTCGCACAGACTGGACTTTGAGCTGGAATACTCCCCTGCCTTGGCAGCCTCGTATCAGCATTTCCGGATGGAGTGAGCTAACGGTCAACGACCAAGAACTGATTAGTTCCCATGTGGACTATTGGCACTGCTCTCGTTTTGATGTGCTGAAGCAGCATTTTTCAAAGGGCGATCGCCCCCCTTCGCCTCCACCCCAATAAGCCACAAACCCCAACGGCAACAACCCCGCCGAGGCGATCGCCAGATCTCACCCAGTGCGATCGCCCCAAAGCGACTCAAACCCGATACATTAGAAGAATGTAAACATTCGTCACGCAACCTCATCGGGACATTCATGCGCGTAATCTTAATGACGGGTAAAGGCGGAGTTGGCAAAACCTCGGTTGCCGCCGCAACAGGGCTTCGCTGTGCCGAACTAGGCCACAAAACCCTCGTGCTTAGCACCGATCCGGCGCACTCACTAGCCGACAGCTTTGATATGGAGCTGGGTCATGACCCGCGCCCCGTTCGCCCCAACCTGTGGGGAGCCGAACTCGACGCATTGATGGAACTTGAGGGCAACTGGGGTGCAGTCAAACGCTACATTACCCAAGTGTTGCAGGCGCGCGGTTTGGAAGGAGTCGAAGCCGAGGAGTTGGCGATCCTTCCAGGCATGGATGAAATCTTTAGCCTGGTGCGCATGAAGCGCCACTACGACGAAGGTGAGTTTGACGTGCTGATCATTGACTCAGCACCTACGGGAACGGCCCTGCGCCTGCTCAGCCTACCCGAAGTGGCGGGCTGGTATATGCGCCGCTTCTACAAACCGTTACAGGCAGTCTCTTCGGCCCTGCGTCCCTTGGTTGAGCCGTTGTTCCGCCCCATTGCTGGCTTCTCGCTGCCCAACCAGGAAGTGATGGATGCGCCCTACGAGTTTTACGAGCAGATCGAAGCCCTGGAAAAGGTGCTGACTGATAACTCCAAAACCTCGGTTCGATTGGTGACCAATCCCGAAAAAATGGTGATCAAAGAATCGCTGCGTGCCCATGCATACTTAAGCCTCTACAACGTAGCAACCGATATGGTTGTGGCAAATCGCATCATTCCCGATAGCGTCACCGATCCGTTCTTCCAGCGTTGGAAAGAAAATCAACAGCAGTATCGCCAAGAGATTCACGACAACTTCCAACCGCTGCCTGTTAAAGAGGTGCCTCTTTATTCGGAAGAAATGTGTGGTTTGGCTGCACTGGAGCGTCTCAAAGAAACGCTGTACGCCGACGAAGATCCATCGCAGGTGTATTACAAAGAAACCACCATGCGCGTTGTTCAAGAGCAGAACCAGTACAGCCTGGAATTGTACCTACCCGGCATCCCCAAAGATAAAATTGAGCTGAGCAAATCTGCCGATGAGCTGAATGTGCGGATTGGAAACCACCGTCGAAATTTGGTGTTGCCGCAGGCATTAGCAGCGCTGCAACCCGCAGGGGCCAAGATGGAAGAGGACTATCTCAAAATTCGGTTTGCGGCCTCGGTTTAACGCCCAAACAAGCTGCAACTACCCTGCAGTTCGCTTACAAATACACGTGCTCTAGAGCAAACCGCGTAGGCCAGATTTTCCTGGCCTATTTTGTTCTGGCCTATTTTGTTGTGGTGTTTGGGTTTACGCAAGTCTCCCAAATCTATGAGAACCGCGCACCACGCCGTTGCCCCACTGCATCGCCCCATGTCTAGACCATCACAAACGATTTAGACTTTGAAGGAGGCGAGAGAGTTAGCGACATCAGCAGTGCAAGCGGTTCGCAAGATTATTCATGTGGATATGGATGCATTCTACGCATCGGTCGAGCAACGCGACCATCCAGCCTATCGCGGTAAGCCTGTGGTGGTGGGTGGTCGGCCCGAGCAGCGAGGTGCCGTAGCCGCCGCCAGTTACGAGGCACGGCAGTATGGCATTCATTCCGCCATGCCATCGCGCACCGCCATTCAAAAGTGCCCGCACCTGATTTTTGCAACGCCTCGGTTTGATGTGTACCGGGCGGTATCAGCTCAGATTCGCGAAATTTTTAGCCAATACACCGACTTGGTGGAGCCGCTGGCGCTGGATGAGGCGTATCTGGATGTCACCGAAAACCGCCAGGGATTGCCATCGGCAACGCACATTGCCCAGGCCATTCAGACGCAGATTAGGCAAGAGACAGGGCTAACGGCTTCGGCAGGAGTTTCGTTCAACAAGTTTTTGGCGAAGGTGGCTTCGGGAATGAACAAGCCCAACGGTCTGTGTGTCATTCGTCCTGAGGTGGCCGATGAGTTTGTTGCACTGCTACCCATCGAAAAGTTTCATGGGGTAGGGCAGGTGACTGCGGCTAAGATGCATCGCTTGGGCATTCGCACTGGGGCTGATTTGCGCATCTGGTCTGAAGCGGAGTTGGTACAGCAGTTTGGCAAGGTGGGGCGGCATTACTACCGCATTGCGCGATCGCAAGATGATCGTCCTGTAGAGCCCAATCGAGAACGCAAGTCCATTGGCGTAGAGCGCACGTTTGTGGAGGACGTGAGCGATCGCACCCAGATGCACCAGGCTCTTGCGCCATTACTGCAAGAACTCCAGGAGCGGATACATGCCAAACACATGTGTGGCCGTACCCTAACGCTCAAAGTCAAGTTTGCCGACTATCAGCAAATTACCCGCAGCCGTACCTTGGCCGAACCCATTGCCCAGGCAGGCCATCTTGCCCAACTCGCCCAACAATTGCTGGATGGGGTTGATGTCGAAAAACCAGTGCGACTGCTAGGATTGGCGATCGCCAATCTGAGTCCAATTCACCCCACAGCCCAGCTTCAAACTCAGAATACGACGCTCCACCCCATGCCAGACTATGTGCAGCTAACGCTAGAGTTTTGACCTGTTGAGCCATTCGGTAGCAGCATCAGAAACACCAACGGCAACACCAACCCCGCTAGAGCTGAGCCGCTGTCCGGTAGTGGGCTCCATAGCCATTGAGTCGATTAATGCTAGCTCCTGTGCCTAGCACTTGCTCCACATTGAACCGATAGCCAACGTTGCGTACCGTTTGAATCAGGCTGGGTTGCCTTGGATCGACTTCAACTTTTTTACGGAGTGACAGCACGTGCGTATCAACGGTCCGGTGATTGTCGATTTCATCAGGCCAAGCTTGATGCAATAGCTCAGCTCGGCTCAACGGCGCGCCCGCCGCTTGAGCCAACACATAAAGCAAGCTAAATTCTTGCGGAGTCAGCTCGATTTGTTCGTCCTTGAGCCATACGCGACGCTGTACCAAGTTAATTTTGAGGTCACCATACTCCAAAGAAGCGGGCGTTGAGGTGTTGCGCGATCGCCGCAGAAGGGCCTCAACCCGTGCCAAAAACTCCTGCATGCCAAACGGTTTGGTCAGGTAGTCATCGGCTCCAGCGCGTAAACCAGCCACAATATCCGATTCGGTACTGCGGGCCGAAAGAATGAGCACAAGCGGCTGCTGATGCTGATGCAACCACCGACAAAACTCAAACCCATCGCCATCCGGAAGTTCGGAATCGAGAACAATCAGCCTGGGTTGACGATTTGAGAATACATCCCTTGCTTGCTGAAGGCTGGCTGCCTGATGCACTGTAAATCCTGCCTGCTGCAAGTGCCAGCCAAGGAGCGATCGCAAATGGGGATTTCCTTCAACGACTTCTACACCAATCGAGCCCACAGCGCTCCCAGTCCTGTTATGGTTCGGCACCTTAAACTTAACAGAGCCTCTAGTCGGGTTTTGTAACCCCCGTTACTCTCATCCATGTCGCCAAATCCTTGATTTCACTTGGATTTCTAGCTAATGGCCAGGGATGACTTTCTCTCCGGCCGTTTTAGGTTGGTACGACGTTGACTGGAAAAGCGAAAATTCTCAGTTGGGCGATCGCGCTGCTCTACTCTGAGAAAGACACCTAACTTTACAAGCCATCCTTTCGATAGAGAGAGTCGCCCATCGTGACTTTCTTTGGTTTGAGCTACACTAATTCTTCACCAAGAGGTTCAGCAGTTAAGGTTAAAATGAGGTTAGAAAATTCAACAAAATCCATAATCCCTGTAACACTCATTCATAGATAAACTGCTCTTAACAGATTAAGCGGAGATATTTTCTTCCACTTTCGTTTTTTTATATCACCGCTGTCGAGTTCAACACACCTCCATGCTTCAGGACGCTCAAACCATCCGCTATTATCAGCGCATCACCGACGGGCTCAACGAGCAGTGGAACCGTGGCTATCGATTTGATGAGCTTCGCCTCTATCTCGATGGTTACCTTGCTGCTCTCCGGCACACCAATGCGATAGAGCCATTCCTCATCCATCGTCTCGAAGAAGAAGCCATCCGTTTTTTGTACGATCCTTCTAATTTTGAGATGACGCAGACGGAGCCTGACTATCGCTAAGGCGATCGCAGCAGCTGATATCCATTAGGGCTCCAGCCAGCGAGCCCGCAACATACCACTGGGATTTCTCAAGGCGGACTCCCAGTTGCAAGTGTGGGTCTAGCAGCTCACAAATGCAAGTTCCAGCCTAGCTATCTAAGAAAAAACGTCCATCAAAAACAGGGGTGCGTTCTATCCACATCCCTGCTTTTGGTTGTTAATGCGCTTAGGCTCGACAGAACATTTGCCACCAGCAAGCCACTCATCCATCCCACACAATTAAGCAAAGGCGTAGGCTGCCATACTCAGAACGGTGTGGCTGTAACTCGCGTGCAACTGGGAAATGAGGGGTGACTCTGCAGCCGCCCCCAGTGCCACAAACAAGGGCAACAAATGCTCGTCGGTAGGGTGGTTGCGGACAGCATAGGGAGCCAACTGGCGATAGTTGAGTAAGGCATCCACATCGTTTCGCAAAACATGTTCTGCCAACCATTGGTCAAACTCGGTAACCCAGGTGGGTGGTGTTTGAGTGCCATCATTGGGGCCAAGCATCTGTAAATTATGGGTTGCAGAGCCGCTGGCCAATACCAACACTCCCTCATGGCGCAATGGGGCGATCGCTTGGCCTACAGCCCAATGGTGGCGGGGTGACTGCTGAGGCTGAATAGAAAGCTGAGTCACCGGAATATTTGCGGCGGGATACATCATCATGAGGGGTTCCCAAGCACCATGATCCAGACCGCGATCGCTCGCTAGGTGCACGGGAATGTTGGCGTTGCCAAGAAGCTGCTGCACCTGCTTGGCAATGTGGGGCGCACCCGGAGCCCGGTACTGTAACTGATACAGCGGTTCTGCAAAACCATAAAAATCATGAATTGTGCGCGGATGAGCAGCCGCGCTAACCGTTGGCTGCTGGGTAGCCCAGTGAGCAGAAATCACCAAAATGGCGCTTGGAGGCTGGAACTGGGCATGAAACTGGCGAAAAAAGTCAGCCGCAGGTGCCGACTGCATCACCATGTCTGGCGAACCGTGGGAAATGAAAACGGCAGGATAAGGGTTCATAGCAAGCACAGGCTAAGACGCATCAACAAGAAACTAACGAGACCCAAGCCGAATGCTGCCGGGGCCATACTGCACCACCATGAGCAAACCACCAATGATGGCGATGTTTTTGAGAAACATGATCTGCTGGAGGGAATCGGCCAGGTTGGTATGAAAAATGAGCGTGGCCAATGCAGTAAAGACGATGAGGGCGATCGCTCCCCACTGAGCCTTGTAGCCCAACAGCAGAGATAGGGCACCCAACAGCTCAAGCACAATCGCCCCGACCAAAAAGAATTGGGTTAACGGCATACCCGCTTGGGCCATATAGGCCTGAGTACCAGCCGGATCCATAATTTTGCCAATCCCTGACCACACAAACAAAACCGCTAGAAAAATGCGGGCAACAAGCGGCAAATAACTGCGCTGAGTTGGTGAATCCATAAAGCGATCGCCCCCAAAAAGAAGGTTAAATATCGGCCTCAGCCATTACTGGGCGAACCCAGCCATGGCACAAGCCCATGACGACTAACAGTAAGCACTCAAATTGTACGATATCAAACAATTTATGGTTTGATTATAGCTCAATTAGTTTGAGTGCAGACTATTTGAATAAAAACCAATGGGTGCGGCGAGGGTAGGAACATTCAGTTAGGTGCGATCGCCAAATGCGAGCCGTAAGTGCTGAAGCAAGGTGCGTAGCTGCACTTGATCGCGCTGTGGTATTTGGTCAAATCTTTCTTTGAGATGGTACACATGGGTTGGAAACACCTGCTCAAATACCGACTCTCCTTGCGGTGTGAGCGCCACGATAAAACTACGCCGATTTTCGGGCGGTACTTCGCGCCGAACCAGCCCCTTCTCTTCTAATCGATCAATAATTCCAGTTAGGGTTCCCTTAGTAACGAGGGTCTTTCTGGCCACTTCTTTCATCGTCATGCCGCGGGTGTTGCCTAAGGTGGCAATCACGTCAAACTGAGCCGAGGTAAGGCCCAACTGCCGCACGTGCCGTTCAGAGTAGGTGGCATAGGCTTGATACGCACGCACCAGTTCGCGCATGGTTTCCATGAAATCTTCTTGAGCGGCGGCTTTGGCGATCGCCCCCAAAGATGAATCGTTCTCAGACACAGACAAGATAGAAACCTCAAACAGTTTGACTACAAACTTTTCTTCAGCCTAGCGCGTAAGGCTCTGCTTTTTCCGGGGCAAGATTCTCCGGATTGGTGCTGCAAGGTTCCAAAGCGCGATAGCCTGAAGGAAACGAGATAAGAGCAACGTGTGTGATGAATGAGCAGTTCTCCGATGAGCAGGCTTCTAACCCGGCTCAGTCGTTGAGCCAAGACTTGGAGCAGCACCAAGGTCGGAATGAAGGCCAGGGCAAGAGTCGGGACGATGCCCCGTTGGAAGCGTCCACAATCTCCGTTGAAGAGGCCGACTACCAGCATATTTCGGTGTTGCCGCAAGAGGTGGTGCACGGGCTCATGATTCGGCCTGAGGGTCATTATTTAGATGCAACTTTAGGTGGCGGTGGTCACAGTCGGCTTATCTTGTCTGCCGATGCAACCGTGCGGGTAACGGCCCTGGACCAGGATGAGCGATCGCTCGTGGCGGCTGGCAAGAATCTGGCAGAATTTGGCGATCGCGTCACCTTTCATCACACCAACTTTGCCGAATTCGCGTCAGGCGGGCAGCAGTTTGATGGCATTTTGGCCGATCTGGGCGTTAGCTCGCACCAGTTTGATACGCCCGAGCGAGGTTTTAGCTTTCGCTATGAGGCCCCGCTCGATATGCGCATGAATCAGCAGCAAGACGAAACCGCTGCCGACATCATCAATACGTGGGACGAAGCTGAATTAGCGCGGATCTTTTACACCTATGGCGAAGAGCGTCTATCGCGCAAAATGGCGCGCCGCATTGTGGAAAAGCGTCCGATTGAAACCACCACTCAATTGGCCGAAGTCATTTTTTACAGCGTGCCGCCAAAATATCGATACGGACGCATTCATCCGGCAACGCGGGTGTTCCAGGCTTTGCGCATTGCCGTCAACCATGAGCTAGAGGTGTTAGAACGCTTTTTGGAGCAGGCTCCTACCTGGCTAAAACCGGGTGGGCGAATTGCCATCATTAGCTTTCACAGTTTGGAAGATCGCTTAGTTAAGCATCGGCTGAAAGCAAACCCAATGCTACGCATCATAACCAAAAAGCCAATTGAAGCAACGGAAGTAGAAGTGGCAAGCAACGTGCGATCGCGCTCTGCCAAATTACGCATTGCTGAACGCCGCAGTGATTTAGACGATGAATGATACCCTGAAGAGCAGCAGATCTCTTACCCATCCACTGTTGACGAGTTGTGACTTCAGGATTTAAAGATTACTTTTCGGCCACAGCTCAAGACTACGCACGGTACCGACCGCAGTATCCATCCGCGCTTTACGACTTTGTTGCGAGTTTGGTATCGCGACATGATGCCGCATGGGACTGCGCCACAGGTAACGGACAAGTAGCCTTGGGGCTCACACCCCATTTTCGGCACATCTATGCAACCGATGCCAGCAAAGCACAGATTGACAACGCGTTTCCCCATCCCAGCATTGGCTACTCGGTAGGACTGGCAGAAGCCAGCGGATTGCCGGATCAGTGTGCCGATATAGTGACGATTGGCTCCGCGATGCACTGGCTCGATCCCGATCGCTTTTATCCCGAGGTGTATCGAGTTGTGCGGCCAGGTGGCGCGATCGCTATGTGGTGCATTGAGCGGCCCAGTGTGCCCCATACCACACCCAAGCTACAAGCGGCGATCGCCGAGTTCTACACCCTGCTGGAACCTGTGATTCCGCCGGAAATTAAGCTAGTTCAAGCTGGCTATCAAACGCTGCCCTTTCCCTTCGAGGAAGTGGAAACTCCCCAGATCATTCAAACAGTCGAGTGGACTGCCAACGAACTGGTGGGCTACTTTAGCACCTGGTCTGCCACCCAACACTTTGTGCAACGGTATGGCCCAGAAGCGATCGCACAACGGTTTAACCACATTTGTTTGGCCTGGGGCGATCGCACAACGGCCAAAGCAATCACATGGCCTATGTTTTTGCGGGCAGGTCGCTTAACTCCTTAACTGTCTTTTGCAACCGCTTAGCCGGTAGGCGAATCATAAAGTTGCTACCTCGGCCCACTTCAGACTTTACCCCAATCGTGCCGCGATGAGCCTCAATAATACAGCGAGATAGATAAAGCCCCAGCCCACTGCCAGCGCGCTTGTGGTTGCCCTGGCGGAACCGCTCAAATAGCATGGCCTGATCTTCGGGTGGAATGCCAGCCCCCGTATCAATCACCTCAATTTTGACGCGGTCGGGGGTATGCGGAGGCTCCGAGCCCGACAGTCGTACCGTGATCGAGCCCTTATCGGTAAATTTGATAGCGTTCCCCACCAAATTGGTCAGCACACGTCTCAGCTCCAGCATGTCTCCGGCAACAGTTGTGGCAGCCTGATCGTTTTGCGGCATATCGTCCGTTAGTCGAATTCCTTTCTCTTCGGCCAAAGGGCTCAGCTCTTGAATCACTTCCTGCACGATCGGCTTCATATCGCACAAGGTAAAGCTCATCGACTTATGACCTGCCTCATGGCGATACACCTCTAACAGCGTGTTCACCATTTGCAGCAAGTTCTTGTTACTGCGAATCATGATGGCGATCGCATCGCTCATCTCGGCAGAAGGTTCGCCAAATGCATTGTCCTGAAACAGCCGCAGCATCCGGTCAGCTGCTACCAAAGGAGTTCGCAAATCATGAGTCAAACGAGACACAAAGTCTTCTCGTTGCCGTACCAGTTGTTCGCGCTGTTGCTTTGCCAGTTCGGCCTCGCGTTGAGCCTGATAAATCTGCACAGCACTATGCAACACTCGGGCAAGGTTCTGCGGAGTAATACGCGACTTAGATAAATAGTCGTTGGCTCCAGCTTTCATCATTTCAACCGCGACTTGCTCATCCCCCTGTCCCGTCAGCACAATAAGCGGAATTTGCACACCGCGATGACGCAAATCGCGAACAAGCTCTAATCCATCTTTGTCAGGCAACCGATAGTCAATAAACAAACAATCAAACCGTTGAGTTTTTAGGGTCTCAATTGCAGAGCTAAAATCCCACGCCTCCGACAAATCAACAGCAATTCCCGCTGTTTTCAGTGCCCGGCGAACTGCCATTCGATCCACATTGTCATCATCGACTACTAAAACCCTATATCGCTCTTCCATAGCTTCAGGGATCCTCATTGAACCTGTATTTTTGGCGACTGCTGAAGTTCACAGCCAGCCAGGAGTCATCAAAACGGAGAGATAAAAATAAGGCGCTATCAATAAAGTTTAAAGTCTAAATTTAAAGACTTTGCACTGCGTCAACCGAATCATTACAACATAATAAAGAACCCCTAGCCTGATCGAGCAAGAAGCGTGGTCAAACCATTCTCAGCTGATAGGAACTAGGGGTATCTTCTAAAGTCACAACGACTACAATGACTCAATCCACAATCCTCAATCTGTATGATTTGGTCAACCATCACGGCTAACAGTTTCTAATACTCAAACGCAAGCTAGCTATTGCTTTGCTGAACACAACCCAATGCTGAGATTATCTGTGTAAGCCAGTACAGGGAGGGAGCTATATGGTTACACAAACAGACTACTCAACACGTTTACCTTTTTCAGCTTGAGCTAAAAACTGATACCGACGAATTGTTTATCAAGCGCCTCTAAAAGAGGAAGCTGAAAACAGAATCTATGAACTTGAAAAGAAGCAAAGACCTTACCAAATAGTAGCGAAAAACCACCGATTGTTTCACTCAAGCTCAGCACTGGAGGGAGAATTGTTACGGAAGTTCGCACAAACACCAATACTTGTTGAGTGTGGCAATTGTTTCAGCGAAATTGGAGAAGGTAACAGGCTTGAGAATGTAGCCAGCAACATTGAGATGATAGGCTTCGTAGCGGTCTTTGTCTTGATTTGAGGTGGTCAGCACAATAACGGGGGTCATGCGCAGATCAGGATCGGCACGAAGATGATGCAGGAACTCAATGCCACTCATTTTGGGCATATTCAAATCCAACAGAATGAGCAGACGTCCTGATGGAATTTCGGGTGGATCGTCGTTCTTACCTCGCAACATTTGCAGCGCTTCGATTCCATTTTTGGCAACATAGAGTCGATTGCTAATATTGTTGCGCTTGAACGCTCTCTCCACGTTCATCACATCTACTTCATCATCTTCTACAAGAAGAATATTGATCTCTTTGTGTCTCATGGTCGTATCTAACGTACACGCGGTGCTCTTTAAAAACCTGACACACTGAATGAATGCATCAGTCGATAATTTTTATTAAGTTTTTTTGGCCTGCAAGACATAATCCTATATTGCAGCATCGTTTCCCCCCATGGCGTCACTCGTAAGTTATACATTCGCGATCGCACATGGTTTAGATTCAGTGAAGAAGCACCGGGGAAAACGGCTCCAAACAGGCCTTCGAAGTTAAAGATGAACTCACGCAAGTAACCGCGTTGAGGTAAAAGGACTTAAAAAATTGTGAGCGATGTAGATAATGGCAAATATCTATATAGCTAATTAGTCTATATTGCCAAGAACTGTTTGTGAAATCTTTAGAAACTTTGAAAACTTAACGTCGGTTAGCTATCGCAATGGGTTTCTTTCTCCAAGTAAATGTAAACTTGGCCCCCTTTCCTTCTGCAGATTGAATTTGAATTGAACCTCCTTCAGTTTCAACAATTTTTTTCACGATAGACAAACCAATTCCTGTATTTTCTCGAGCATCTCTGGGATGCAATGTTTGAAAAATCGTGAAGATTTTGTGGTGGTATTCGGGGTCAATCCCCGGCCCGTTGTCTGCGACTGAAAATTGGTAGAATTCACCCTGATCTTCGACCGAAATCACCACTTCACCGCGATCGCTATGGTGGTGCTTGACGGCATTGCCAATGAGGTTGGCAAAGACTTGGCGCAAAGGCAACCGCTTCGTCATAAAGGTTGGCATATCAGGGCCAACGCGAATAGTAAAGGTTGGCGGTGGCGCTAGCGAATCAACAATATCTGCCAAGAGCGCCGCTACAGAGACCAGTTCGGCTTTGGTATTGGTGCGACCAATACGAGAGTATTCCAACAAACCATTGATGAGGGCTTCCATGCGATGAACACGACCCCGCAATAACACCATTTGGTTTTTGTTTTCTTGCGGCAGGCGATCGCTCAAATCTTCCTCAATCCATTCAGAGAGATTGGCGATCGCGCGTAAAGGAGCCTTGAGATCGTGAGAAGCCACATAGGCAAACTGTTCCAGCTCACGATTGCGATCCTCAAGCGTCGTGTTGGTTTGACTCAAAATTCGGCTGAGCCGCGTCAGCTCATCCGCACGAGACTGTAGCTTGGCCTCAGTCTCCAAAAAGGGCGTAATATCACGAACAATCGCAATCATGCGCCCATCAATTAGCATTTCGCTGATCGAAATTTCGATGGGCAACGTAGATCCATCGCTACGGACCCCCATGGTTTGCCACGGTCGCCCCAGCTGAATTTGGTGGCTACTCAAGTAGTTGCTCGATAAGCCGGGTGGATCGGCTGCCTCGGAGCGAGCATCAGTCGCCTGGTCGTTATTGAGCAGCATACCCAAGTCATGACCAACAACCTTCTCAGGAGCGTAGTCAAACAATTGGGCCGCAGGCTTGTTTAGCATTTCAACTTTGCCAAACTCGTCCAGCACAATCACCCCATCCACTACACTGCCAACGATGGCTTCCAGCAAATTTCTGCTGTCGTTGAGCATGCGCTCCCGGCTTTGCAAGTCACGGTCGAGCTGGCTGAACAGAAAAATTGCCGCCGCCGAGCTCAACAAGCTCACAACTGTCACAATGCTAAGCATGCTGCCAGTCAGCTCTTGAAGCTTGTTACGGCGTAGATTGATATCCTTTAAAGCTTGGTCTTGCGTGGCATTAAACTCATCGACCTTGGCACGAAACGCCAATAAGTCGGCTCGACTTTGGTAAATGATGGCCAGCGTTTGGGGCGATCGAATCACACTAGAGCCTTCATTATTCAAAGACTGAATCATGCGTTCTAGCAACCTGATGTGTTGATCGGCCAGCCTATAAAGTTCTTCAACTTGTTGCGCTGCGCTCATTTGAAACGAAGCTTGAAGCTGTTGTAGAGACGCTTCAACCGGAGGTATTCTACCGATTGCGCGCTCATAAATCGGCAGAAAAGTCTGATCTTTCGTTAAGGTATAGCCCCGAACAGCAATCTCGGCGCTAAACAGCTCAACGGCAAGGCGATCGGTCAATCGAATCACCTCTTCCGTTTCTTCGTTCCGCATCCGCAGAGCCGATAAACTCTGTCGTGCCCATAGCCAGGTTCCCAACGTTAACATTAGGCATAGCGTTGGGATGGACATGATTGCTGCGCCCCTGTAGCGAACAGGCATCGCATACCACATCCGATTAATCTTAGAAAGATTAAGACCATAGCCAACTTTCATGAAGACAAATTAGGTGAACATCTACCTAAAACGTTTGCTTGAGGATTGCGTCTAGTCTAATAGACTAAACGTATGAAGCACATCCAGACTGAGCTTTATCAGTGTAGTCGGGGCGATAAAGTCGCTTAATGTACCTCAGGTTAGATTTTAGCGTAACAATCTTAACCGTTCAGGGAGAATTCGTCGGCTCTGTTCCGTCTCTTGGCAGATAGCCAATCCTCTCAGCCATTCGGCATAATTCGATTACGTTTTTGATTTGTTCAAAAATTAGACATTTGAACTAGTCAGTCGTTTTTTTCGTTTCCCAAAGAGAGTTTGGGATTTAAATCATGGGAGATATGCACGATATTCAAGTTGTGTTGATTGAAGATCATGACCTAACCCGCGTGGGGCTTCGAGCTGCTTTGCAGCGGCAAGCTGGGGTTCAGGTCATTGGAGAAGCAGCCAATGGCTTGCAAGGTTTGCAATTACTCGAAACTGCCCATCCCAATGTGGCCGTTGTTGATATTGGCTTGCCTGATATTGATGGCATTGAGCTAACGCGTCGCTTTCGCCAACTCCAGGCGAGTGCCGACTCGGCAGCCGCCACCAAAATTTTGATTCTGACGATGCATGATTCTGAAGACTCGGTGCTGGCGGCCTTCGCAGCAGGCGCGGATTCGTACTGCATGAAGGACATTAGCATTGAGCGGTTAACGGAAGCACTGAAGGCCACGCATTCTGGCAATTCTTGGATTGATCCAGCGATCGCCACGATTGTGCTACGTCAAATGCGCCATACGGGACCGGAAGTTTCAGGGCTCGATGATAGCAAGACAGTGGCCATTAGCGCAGCAGAGCCGGAGGTTGAGCAGTTGTTAGAAAGCTCACCGCTAACGGAGCGAGAGCTGGAAATTTTGGAATTGATTGTAGCTGGGTGTAGCAATGCCGCGATCGCCGAAAAGCTCTACATCACGGTTGGAACGGTAAAAACTCACGTTCGTAACATTCTCAACAAGCTCTGTGCCGATGACCGCACCCAGGCGGCTGTCTTGGCATTGCGCTCTGGGCTGATTAGCTAGGGACGGTCATCCATTCAAGCTGAAATCTGGATGCACCAACCGATATAGCTTTTAGCCCGGTCACAAAAGCGGGCGCGAGGCCCTGAGTATGCAAGATTGCCGCTTGAGGGATGACGCGCCCTAAGGGGATGCGTGCAACCTTGAGTCCTCAACGAAAATCTCCCTATCCGCTTTGGGTGATGCGTATTCCACGGTATCTCGCCTTGGAAACCGTCACCCAACTTTTTGTGCATTGGCAATTGCGTGAGCTGGCCTGTCAGGTTGTTCACCCTAATTGCTGATTGATAGCCTCCCATACCACCAGCATTTGAGCCATCAGAGGCATATCGCTGGGTAGCTCAAGCTGCAATGTATTGTGGTCGCTGTTGCTCACAGTTCCAACAATGCGATCGCCCTGCATCACCACTATTTTTGAAAACTGCAATTCAGGGTTTTGGGCTGTCCAAAACTGTCGTACTCCTAGCGGCGAACTGATATCGTAACGCCTCCCCTCACATTCCAGTTCATAGCCTGAAGTGAGCAGATTTTTTAGCTTAGCAGTGGCAACACAGCGCTTTCCCTGCATGAGTTGGGTCACATTGCGCAACGGAAATCTTCGCTGGTTGCGGATTACATATCGCGTCTGATTTAGGATCAGCTGCCCATCTGCACCAAACAGATTGAGGTTGATTTTGCCAATAGCTACGGCATCTTGATAAATGCGATAACTATTGATCCGCCAACTCATCGGTTTTACTTCAAGCATGGGAAAGCCTAATCCAAGAATGCGGGGGAAAGAGCGAGTTCGTCAGCACTCTGCTTGAGGAAACCCAAGTTCGAGTCCAGAAGTTTGGGCTCAAAAGTTTGGGCTCAGCGTAGTTTTCGGGCATGGTGCACTCGCGCAATTCGCACTTCAGCTGATGGATAACTAACGTTGAACTCGTTTAATTCAGTTTTCCCGCCTTAGAAGGAATAATCTCTTGAGATTGAGAAGGATTAAGTTTCATTCTGTCTTATAACAAGCTGGCTTTGGCAAACGGAGCGAAACCCTTACCTGTTGAGCATTCCGGCTGATCGCCCACTTTGCAACGCTTCATCACAGCGCGATCGCAGACTCACCATCTTTAGGGACAATCAGAAGCAGCTTCAGCCAACGTTTGCTAACCAACGAGTTAGTTCATCTTGCTAAAGCAACAACCTGACGGGAAGTTTTCTCAGCCTTCCCACCGTCAGGTTTTTGGCTTACCTTCCTGGTCACTCCCACACCAGCACCACAACGGAGAAGCACTCGATATGAAACTGGCCTACTGGATGTATGCTGGCCCTGCGCACATCGGCACGCTGCGCATTGCTAGCTCCTTCAAAAACGTCCATGCCATCATGCATGCCCCACTCGGCGACGACTACTTTAACGTCATGCGTTCCATGTTGGAGCGTGAGCGCGACTTTACCCCGGTGACCACCAGTGTGGTCGATCGCAACGTCCTGGCCCGGGGCTCACAAGAAAAAGTGGTCGACAACATTACCCGCAAGGATCAAGAAGAACATCCCGACCTGATTGTGCTCACTCCCACCTGCACCTCCAGTATTTTGCAGGAGGATTTGCAAAACTTTGTGCAACGGGCGCAACTGGAGGCCAAGGGCGATGTGCTGCTGGCGGATGTGAACCACTATCGGGTGAATGAATTGCAAGCGGGCGATCGCACCCTCCAGCAAATCGTGCAGTTCTACATCGCCAAAGCCCAGAAAAAAGGGGATCTTTCAACGGTCAAAACGGAACAACCCTCCGTCAATATCATTGGCATGTCTACCCTGGGGTTCCACAACAACCACGACTGCCGAGAGCTGAAAAAACTGATGGCCGAGTTGGGCATTCAGGTGAACGCTGTGATCCCAGAAGGGGCTTCCGTTCACGAGCTGAAAAACTTGCCTCGTGCCTGGTTCAACCTGGTGCCCTATCGCGAACTGGGCCTCATGACGGCCGAGTTTCTAAAAACAGAATTTGATATGCCATTGGTCGACATCACGCCCATGGGTGTGGTGGAAACCGCCCGCTGCATTCGCGCCATTCAGCAGGTGCTGAATGCTCAAGGGGCGGATGTGAACTACGAACCCTTTATCGATGAGCAAACTCGATTTGTTTCCCAAGCGGCCTGGTTTTCCCGCTCCATTGATTGCCAAAATCTAACGGGTAAAAAAGCGGTTGTGTTTGGTGACAATACCCACGCCGCCGCCATGACCAAAATTCTCTCTCGCGAAATGGGAATTCATGTGGTGCTGGCGGGAACTTACTGCAAATACGATGCTGACTGGTTCCGCAATCAGGTAAGTGAGTATTGCGATGAGGTTTTGATCAGCGATGATAATGCCGAAATTGCCAATGCGATCGCCCGCTTAGAACCTGCTGCTATTTTTGGTACTCAAATGGAGCGCCATGTTGGCAAGCGGTTAGATATCCCCTGCGGTGTCATTGCCTCACCCATCCACATTCAAAACTTCCCGGTCGGCTACAAGCCATTTTTGGGCTATGAGGGAGCCAACCAAATGGTGGATTTGGTCTATAACTCCTTTACATTGGGGATGGAAGATCATTTGCTAGAGATCTTTGGCGGCCACGACACCAAAGAGGTCATTACCAAAGATATGTCGGCCAATACCGACCTGAACTGGAGCAAAGATGGCCTTGCCGAGCTCAACAAGATTCCTGGCTTTGTCCGCGGCAAGGTGAAGCGGAATACCGAAAAGTTTGCGCGCGATCGCAACATCGAAACCATCACCGCCGAAGTGCTCTACGCCGCCAAGGAAGCTGTTGGGGCATAAGGCTTAGCGGCATCCACTGATTTAACCAAGGGCACTGCCTTCCAGGCAGTACCCCTTAGAGATACAAAAAAAGCCCCCTTCCAGATGGAAGGGGGCTTAACATTAGCAAGAAGCTAAGTTTTATCGCTCAACCGGGTTAACCGTTGATGGAAGGAGCAGTCAAAGCCACAGGTGCAGCTTCGCCAGCAGCCAAATCCAAGGGGAAGTTGTGAGCATTGCGCTCGTGCATCACTTCCATACCCAGGTTGGCACGGTTCAAAATG